>JAVKSW010000244.1:0-4762 GCA_039583505.1 Bryobacteraceae bacterium
CCGCGCGGACAAGCCCGAGCCGATAATCGCCCGCCTGATTCACCTGGATGGATCCGCTCCATCGCACCGAGAAACTTTCCCGTGGAACTGCTTTGAGGATGGCGGGATCTTGCATGTCCCATACGAAATATTCCCTCGGTTCGACGCGCGAGAGACGCGGGGCGCCGGAGAAGTCCTGGTTTGAGAAATACTCCGCGAGCAGCCCGTGTTGATTTTTGTTTCCGCCTTTGGGCGTCAATACATTTTGAGGAAGCAAAGCCAATGACGAGGCAACGTAGGTGCTACCCAAGGAAAACCGAACATCCGCCTGACGGCCGAATTTGTCCTCGATGCCTTGCAGCGGGGTAACGATGTGGGAAGGAATGCCGTTATAGTTGCCGAGCAAGGTATCGGGATCGTCGGCGGCGGGCCCGACCACGGCGATGCGTTTCGGCACGGTCGTAAACGGCAGGGCCTGTCGATCATTTTTTAGCAGGACGATGGACTTTTCAGCGGCCTCCAGGGACAATCTCCGATGCGCGGGGGATTGCACCTCATTCATTCCGATTTTCGAGAAAGGGACGCGGTCCGCGGGATCGAACATGCCGAGCCGGAAGCGCGCTTCAAACAAGCGCTCGACGGCTCTGGTGATTTCGCTCTCCTTTATATACCCCTTCGCGACGGCATCCGTTAGCGTCCGGTACGAAGTGCCGCAGTCCAAATCCGTTCCCGCGGTGACCGCTTTCGCGGAAGCGTCCGCGAGCGAGGTTGCGTAGTGATGCCCGGTGTAGATGTCGGCAACGGCATCGCAATCGCTTACCACGTATCCCTTGAAGCTCCATCCCTTCCGCAGAGTTTGTTTGAGCAGGAAATCACTGGCGCAGCCGGGTGCACCGTTCACGGCATTGTAGACACACATGATGGAATCAACTCCGCCTTCGATGACAGTCGCCTTGAAGGCGTACAGATAGGTGTCATCCAGATCGTGGCGGCTGACCTCAGCGTCGAACTGGTGCCGCAATGTTTCCGGGCCGCTGTGCACGGCGAAATGTTTGGAAGTCGCGATGGTTTTGAAATAGTGCGGATCGTTGCCCTGCATTCCTTTGATGAACTGGATGGCCATTTGCGAGGTGAGATAGGGATCTTCGCCGTAGGTTTCCTGCCCGCGACCCCAGCGCGGATCGCGAAAGATATTAATGTTGGGCGACCAGAACGTCAGGCCGTAGTAGCGCCGGTGGTTGCCGTGCGCAATGGCGTCGTTGTACTTGGCGCGCGCTTCGGTCGAGATGACGTCAGCTATGCGGTGTTCCAGATCAGTGTCCCAGGTAGCGGCCAGACCGATCGCCTGCGGAAAAACGGTGGCGAGTCCTGCTCGAGCGACACCGTGCAAGGCTTCGTTCCACCAGTCGTAGGCGGGAATGCCCAGGCGGGGGATGGCCGGCGCGCTGTTCTGCATCTGCCCGATCTTTTCCTGGAGCGTCATGTGCGAGACCAGGTCGGCCGCACGCTCCCGGGGCGATGCGTTGACGTCCTGGTACTTGGATACGCTTTGAGCCTCCTGCACGGAAGTCAAAGCTGCCGCGGCGAGCACCGACAGCAGAAGAGTAGATCTACTCGAACAGTTCATATTCAGCAGCTACTTGAACTTTACTTCCTGCGTGCCTTGATATGCCGTGATCATGTGATACGCAAATCCGTTGTCTTGCGCGCGGATGATGGCATTTTCCGGTACGGGCCTTCCTTGCAGTTTGTCTAAGTACGCTTGGATGAGGGCACGCGTGCGCGAGAGATCGAGCAGCCAATCGCCGTTCCGGTAGAAGCCTTTCCACTTCCCATACTCGGCTGCGGTCAGGGCCGCTTCCGTGGCTTGGGCGTCCGCAGCGGCTTTTTCGACGTGTGAGATTCGCTCCGGCATCGCGTCGCTCAGCGCCGCGCCGGCAATCTCTTGCAGCATTCGGTTCGCGTAAAGGTGAACGTCCGTCTGCGTTAAGACATTCGCCTGGAAGAAATCTTTTCGGGCATCGGGAACCCGCGCGCCCGCGTCCTTGGCCAAACCGGCAACATGTTGCCAGCGCGCATCCGCGTCGCGGCAGCCATCCCGGATCAACGTGAGCGTCGCCTTAGCATCGTTCTGATGCACCAGTCGCGCGAGTACCGGAGAGATGGTTGAATCGCCCTTGAGCAATTGCAGCAAAATCTGACGCGCGGCTGTCTGATAAAAATTGTCCGCCATAGTGGCGTCTTCGGCGCTACCAAGCCTGCCGGGCGCGGCAAAGTACGACTTGTAGTATTGCGTCAGCGCGTCCGCGGCGGGCGCACCAAATTCTTCTCGCGACCAGTTTTGCAAGTAGTTTGTGCTCGCATTTGAGCCAGCGTTTAACCCAGAGTCTAACCCAGAGTCTAACCAGGGATCGGGGTTCCAGGCTAATTCCATGACGGCTCGGGTGGTCATCACTACGGGTCGAAGATTTGCGGTATTCACGAGCAGGAACTGCGTGGCGCCGGCCTTCACCATACGACCGAGCTCGCGCTGAATGCGTTCGAGCGGCACCATCTCGGTCCAATGATTGGAACGATAATCGAACATGGCGGTGTGATAGTAAACGCCCTGCCCGGCGGCGATTTTGCCGCGATCCTCGATGAGGCCGTGTCCGTTATCCGGCCAAACAAGCGTGACTCCCTCAGGAACCTGCAAGTAGCCCTCGTGAATGAACTGGGCCGCTTCGCGCCAGGCGTTCATCACGATAGGAACGTTCGGCCGCTGCTGTTTGGCGATCTCAATTTCTTTATCGATCGCCGAGCGAATCACTCGCGCTCGCCCTTCATCAGTGGTGGGTGAATCCTTGTCGACCTGCCAGAACGGATAATCATTCTGCCCGCGGTAGCCGACGCTGGCGATGAGCTCGGCGCCGGCGGGATATTGACTCATAGCGTGTCGCAGGGCAGCTTCGAACAAGTCGGGACGCGCAGAGAAAGAATAAGGCTCGTTTTTCGGCCATCGATAGGTGTCGAGCCCCAAAACATTCACGTGGTGCTGGGTGATGACGAGGCCGCGGTCGACTGCCGCCTGGATTTGCGGCTCGTAGGGAAAGATCCAGGTTCCCGGCACAACCATGTTGCCCTTGAGGCGCAGCAGCGCTTCAAAGATGCGGTCCCAGGTCGCGAGGCTGATACCTGTGCCGTCGCGAATGCCTGGCCTCCAGCCAGTGAACAGATCTTCGTCATTGAGAAACCAGCCCCGATAATGGACGCGCGGCCCAGCGGTTTCGGAGAAATCAGCGGGAATCTCGACGCGGGTGCGACGTTGCGGCGGATGATCGGTCCACCAATAGAGCGGATCCACGCCAAGGAACTGTTGCGAAAACTGATAGATGGCGTAAATAGTGCCACGGATATCAGAACCGGTTAGCACGACGCCTGTGCGTACGGGGGAGCCGGCGACGCCACCGCGCAGCGCTTGGATGTGCAGTTGTTCCCAACCGGAAGGGCGCTGGACGCCTTGCGGTAGATCGTGTTGAAAAGCGATCCAGATGGTCGTTGGGGAAGCCTCCGACGGGCTATGGACGAGGCGGATGGGACGACCGAAAACGGCGGCGCAATCGGCGGCTAGATCGCTCACCGCTTTTTGTATGGGCGGAGGCTCCTGGGAATCGACGAAGAGGGTGCCATCGCGCGTAATCGCGATGTTCGGCGCGGCAGCTGACGGGAGTGCCGCGGAGAACAGGGCGACGCAGAGCAGGAGTGCGGACGAATGAGGTCGCACTTTAGAAAAAGAGCTTCACAGCGAGCTGGATAATTCGCGGATCAGCGGCTACACGAATGCCACCAAAGCCCGCATCGGTGACGGTCACGCTGGGATCATTGATGTCGTTGAATTGTGGGTGGTTGAAGATGTTGAAGAACTCCCCGCGGATCTCGGCGTAGATGTTTTCGTGCGTCGCGAGCGGATAGAAGTCCTTGATCAGCCCCATATCGACATCCCAGAACGAGGGTCCGCGGAAGGCGTCCTTGCCAACATTTCCGAACGTCCCAACTGCGGGGAGAGTGAACAAGGAAGGATTGAGCCACGGCACGCAAGTCTCGTGGGGTCTGCATCCGCCTGGGCCGTAAGTGGCACTGCCATATTGGCTGGCAGGACCAATATACTGAGCGCGGTCGCCGTTTAGCCCGGTTTGGGACTGGTCTCTTCCGGCCAGGAGCGTCAGAGCGTTGCCTGAGGTGATGCTGTAGATGCCGGTCCAGTTCCAACCTCCCAACGTTGCGCGGACAAGGCGACTCGCTCCCAGGAGCCGGGGCAATGCCCAGACATAAGAAGCCACAAACCGGTGCGTATGGTCGAAGTCCGACGGCCCGGTGTTGAACTCTCCTTGCATGAGGTTGTATATCGGAACGCCGGAACCGTTACTGGAGCCGACATCGGTAATGCCGCCTCCGTTGGCCGGAAGATTGTCCATGGCTTTGGAGTAGGTGTAGCTGGCGAGCAACGTCATATTCCGAAGGATTCCGGTGGAGGTGCCGGAGGGCCGCTTTTCGAGATCGACCTGCAGAGCATTGTAGTTGGAATTTGCATTATTCATGTTCACCAGGATGTCGGAGAATCCGGGATAGACGCGCCGCGCATCGGTTCCTAGAGTGCTGCCTGGAATGTAGACCGCGGGATTGAGATCGACGTCTTCGCGAAGGTGGCTGCCGTGGGTACCGACATAACTCGTGCGGAGTAGCGTGTCGGGACGCAGTTGATGCTCGATGGTGAAATTCCAGTCATAAATGACGGGTGTCACCC
>JAVKSW010000245.1:0-4753 GCA_039583505.1 Bryobacteraceae bacterium
CACGTTACCCGTTTGGCTCCAGGTGCCCATCTCGAGTATCCAGCCGGGCAACTACGAATGTCAGGTGAACCTGATCGATGAGTTCGGCCGTAAATTCGCATTTCCCCGAACCTCGATGGCTGTCCTGCCGGCCGCGGAGTCTCCCAAAGCTTCAAAAGCGACTCCAGCGGTGAGCGGAAGTTAGCCTCGCACAGACTCTTCTTGCGTAACAATTCCGGTAGACCGGAGTCTCACCGTCGTCATAAACGAGGCATCGTTGGTAGCATCTACATACCTGGCTGTACTTATTGCATAAGTTTGGTAGCATAGTTCTATGCGATTCGGTTATGGATGGGTCTGCAAGAGCTTGGCGGTGTTTTCCAAGCAATTGATGCTGGCGCTTGGACTGCTGACGTTGCCGATCACGATGCGCTTGGAAAAGGTCGCTCCTGCCAAACCAGCTCAGCCCGTCACACCCCCTCAACCCGTCAGTCCTGATCCCCGTACCGTGCGCCTCAAGAAGTTTTTTTCGCGGCTGCATTGCCCGGTTGCCTACCTGGCGGACGATTTTGTTCACGCCGCCGACGACAACCATCTCGATTGGCGGCTGCTTCCCAGCATTTCGGTGATGGAATCGAGCGGAGGTAAGGCGTATAAAAACAACAACATTTTCGGTTGGAACAACGGGGATACGCTGTTCCCCACGATCCGGGCGGGAATCAACGAAGTGGCTTTCAAACTGGGCCGAAGTCCCCTGTACCGGAACCGCGATTCGGTTGGGAAGTTGCATCTGTACAATCCCGATAACAAGTACGCAATATCCGTAATCAGCTTAATGAATCGAATCAGCCCCGCAGTGAATCTGAAGCCGGCGCAGCAGTTCGTGCGCCGTTCTAACCAGTTCGCCTACGCATCTGACTAAGCCAGTGATTTAAGCCGCAGCCGCGAGCGCGATCTCCTGAAGCGCCGGTATTCCTAGCCGGTGACAGAAATCCCCAAATCCCTCGCCGGGGCGGCGCGCATCTTTGTAATACTCGATCACCGGACGGAGCCGCGGAGCGATATCGTGGCGCTTCACGTTTTGGGCGAAGACGGCTCCCAGGCGAGTCCCCAGAGGCGACGCACCCAGGTATATCGTATACATGTCGACGCTGGCGCCGACGATACCGATCTCCGCGGTGTAGGGACGGGAGCAGCCGTTCGGACAGCCGCTAGTTCGCAGGTGCACTAGGTCCTCTCTGAGTCCTATGTCGTTCAAGTCGGCCTGAATTTCCGCGACAAGCTGCGGCATAATCCGCTCGGATTCCGTAATAGCCTGGGCGCAGGTGGGCAGAGCCGGGCAGGCCATCGCGTGTCGAAGCACGGGAGGCAGCGCTTCGGGCGCCGCGATACCATATTCCCGGAGCAAGGCGGCGATGGCACTGCGGTCCTTATCGCGAATTCCACTCAGGTAGAGATTCTGCTGGCAGGTTAGCCTGACCTCCAGCCGATACCGGGTGACGACTTCCCGCAAACCTGTGCGGATACGGCGGTCCGCATCAAAATCTTTTACCCGACCACTGATGACCGGCACGCCGACAAACCAGAGCGCCGAGCCATCGCCACCCGCAGTCTGACGATGCCAGCCGAGGTAATCGTTCGAACGGGTCCAGGTGAGTCGTCGAGGCGGCGCGAGTTCGCGGCCAACGCGTTTTTCTAACTCCTGCTTAAACTTAGCCGGTCCCCATTCATCCATTACATACTTCAGCCGTGCCAATTTGCGGTTGCTGCGATTGCCGAAGTCCCTATGTATAGTAACGATTGCGGATGCAATCTCAAGCAGCTCTTCCTGAGTCGGTCCAATCGAGCAAATTGCATCCGCCAAGCGAGGATGTGAAGATTTGATCCCAGCGCTCTGGCCCATGCCGCCGCCGGCCAGGATAGTAAAAGCCGCCAGACGGCCCTGCTCGTAATGCGGAATGACGCCGATATCGTTGGCGTAAACATCCACCGTATTATCGCCAGGAAAGCTAAAGCCAATCTTGAACTTTCTCGGTAAATACGTAGCGCCGTATAGCGGTTCTACTTCGGCCGGTTCCGTTTCCTCAGCGCTGACGGCGCGCTCGCCATCCACCCAGATCTCGTAGTAGGAAATCGTTTTAGGCTTAAGGCTTTTGGAGATGAACTTAACAATCGGGTACAGCTCTTTTCGCTGCTCGCTTTCAAAAGGAGCGGGACAGGAAATCACGTTGCGAACCACATCGCCGCAGGCTGCCAGTGTGCTCAGGTAGCTATCGTTGATGCCCCGGATCAGCTCACGTATCCGAAGCTTCGGGACGTAGTGGTACTGAATGTCCTGGCGGGTGGTGATGCGTAGCGTGCCGTCGCCAATGTCCGCCAGTCGGTCCAGAGCCAGATACTGATTCGTCGTAAGAAGGCCGCCGGGCACGCCGACACGGACCATAGCCGTAAATTGCTTTTCACCGCGCTTGCGGAGATCGCGATCGTCCTGCTGGTAAATTCCGTGGAACTTCAAGACGCCCGTTGCCGGCTTCGAAAACAGAGTTTCAGCGTTGTCGAGTTCTTCTGCGATGGTTCCGCGCAGAAATCGACCGGCGAGTTTCGCGGCTTCCGCAGCGGAGGGAACATTGTCCATCTAGATACTAGAGTATCGCATTTTCCCCGAAATGAGAACATCTCTATTGACTAGAGGGTGAATGGGGTCAACGGCCGAAGCTGGCGGATCGGCGTCCGGGCCCCGGCGGAGGCGGTGGAGGTGGCTCCTCGATAACTACTTTCTTCGGCCGGGCGTCAAGTCGAGCGGCAACCATTTGGTGATACAGCTTGGCGAATTTCGGAGTACCGGGCTGCGCGCCGCGTTCCATGACCTCGCGCTCGGTGACTTCCTGGGCGGCAGGAAGGTATTTTTGGAGGTAATTCTTTATGCGGTCAAGTACCAGCCGCTGTCCTGAGCGCATAAGTAGGAACAGCAGAATTTCGCCTGGAACTTTGGTCAGCAGGGCGTAAAGGGCGGAAGGCTTTTGGAATTTCCCGGTAGCGAGTTCCTTCTCGACCTTAGCCGCCTTACTTTCCAACTTCGCAGCCGCATCCAGATGTTCCTTGGAAATGCCGACAGTTTTCACCAGGTGCGCGCGTTCTTTGGCGTTAAGCTTCTCAAGCAGCAGAAACAGGAAAAGCGCGTACGCATTCACAGGTATGTCAATGGATGGGAATAACTGGCGAGCCTTCTGCAGCTTTTGAAAGCCTTGCAGGTTGAGTTTCGGGCCCGCCAAAGCCGGTGACATGAGATACAGCAGACTTTCGTCCTCGAGGGTTTTGAGGATATCGCCCGCCGACGGATCGAGAGCAATCTGATGCAGCTCGTGCTCGAGAGCAGGTTGGGGGATTTTGGTCTCAAGCTTGGCTTCACGAACGTTGCCATATTGACTCATGGTCCGCTCATCAACGGTGAAGCCGAGGCGGGTCCGGAAGCGGAGCATGCGAAAGATGCGGGCCGGGTCGTCGTAGAGCGCGTAATTATAGCCGGCGCGAAGCTCCTTATGGCTGAGATCGCCAAGGCCGTTGGTGGGATCGAGCAGGAGTCCGCGAGATGCCTTCCCAAGCGAGAGAGCGATGGCGTTCACGGTGAAATCGCGGCCGCGGAGATCTTCGTAAATGGTGGCGGGCTGGATTTGCGGCTTAGCACCGGCTTTTAGGTACTTTTCCTGCCGCGCCATGGCGATGCTGGCGCTGACGTTGCCGGGGAAGCGCAGTTCGACACATTTGCGGTTGTCGTCAACACTCACTATTTCGGCTTTCGTCTTTTGCGCAACGGATTTCGCAAACTTGACCGCCGGGCCTTCAATGGTGAAGTCGAGATCGCGGATGGCGAAGCCGCCCATCATGTCCCGCATAGCGCCACCAGTGAGAAACAGGTTCAGGTTCGCTTGCTCGGCAGCTTCACGGATTGCGGCCAAGGCTTTGCTTTGCTCACCACTCAGGTGGCTGTCGAGCATGAACATGTAATCGCTCATGTTTTGACCTCTTTCGACGCCCGGCGCGCCGAGTTTCGAGCGGCCCGAGGGTGGTGCCGATCGACAGTCTGCCGCAACCGGGAGCGCATCACGTGCGTGTAGATCTGAGTGGTTCCGATATCGGAATGGCCGAGCATAGTTTGCACGCTGCGAAGGTCCGCGCCGCCCTCCAGCAGATGAGTGGCGAAGGTGTGCCGAAGAACGTGCGGGCTGAGGGCCCGGAAGACGCCCGCAGACTTTCCGACCGAGCGAAGCAGTTTCCAAAAACCTTGGCGTGTCATGCGGGTACCGCGAGCGGTAACGAACAGATAAGGGCTCACACGGCCTTTCAAGAGCATGGGCCGCTGCTCTTTGCGGTAATTCTCCACCGAGGCCAGGGCTGCTCTCCCCACCGGCACCAGGCGCTGTTTGTTTCCTTTGCCTATGACGCGCACCGTGCCTCCGGTCTCATCCAGGTCGGAAACACGTAGCTGGATGAGTTCGCTGACACGCACTCCGGTCGCGTAAAGAAGATCGAGCATGGCGCGGTCCCGTACTCCCGTGACGGAATCCGATCGTGGCAATTCCAGGAGGCGGTTAACGGTGGAGTGGTCCAGATATTTCGGCAGTGACGAGCCTATCTTCGGTGCGACCAGGAGTTCTGCCGGGTTTGCGGTGATCTCGCCCTCTTCGACTAAAAAGCCAAAGAAGCCGCGCAGCGTCGTAACTTGCCGGGCAATCGAGCGGTTGCACAGGTCCGCTGCACGAAGATGATCGAGGTA
>JAVKSW010000246.1:0-4728 GCA_039583505.1 Bryobacteraceae bacterium
TCGTAGTCAATACGGGTCGAGATGCTCTTGGTCTGTACTTCGGCCGGAATATCCGTGGCGCTGTTTGTAACCCGCCATACCGCACCGGTCACCGGGTCTGCGTAAACGGAACCGTGATAGGCGACCACCGCGCGCGCCAAGTCGCTGAGCGAGAGACGCAGCGTCGAATGCTCCCTGTCGATTGCATAGTCGAACACGGCCACCCGCCTGCTCCGAACCACGTCCCAACGGTTCCAACGGAACGTCGCAGCGCTCGCGGGGCCGAAAATATTGCCCAGCAGGATCCCAAATTCGCCCTCGGTCGTGAGTGGTGTACGCCACCGTTTTCGGCCAGGTCTCACCGGCTTATCGTTGACGAGTTGCAGAGTTCGCTCCTCGCGTCCCTGATTAAAGACAAGCTTGGAAGCAAGCGTGTCTCCATGGCGCCAGTGCTCCGCTTTTTTGCCTGCCTCGAACTGCTGTGTCACTTGCAGGCACAGAAAGTTGGGGAGGTTCGAAACATACTGTTCGGCATACTGGCGCACCGCGGCGATCAGATTCTCGAATTCACTGTCGCTGGGGGCGGCCTGTAACGGCTCACTCGCTTGACGCGCAAAACCGCTGAGACAAACGCCCGGAATGGCGGCGGCTAGCAAAATATGGCGCCATTTTCCAGTCACGTTTGCGCCTTCCTCCTGTAGTTCTATCACGAGTTCTATCACGGCAGCCGAATTCCCGCTGCTGTATTGCTATATCGGAAACTAAACATCCGCCACCGTGATCCACCAGGTATGGCTCCCAACGACAGCAGCATTCGACGCGGTGACAGGACTGACACCGGCGACAACGAGGCTCGACCGGACGAGATGGGCTCTGGTTACGCTCAACCTACGGTCGACCCTACCAGTTTCGGTGGGACCACTTCGATTCGGCACGCCGAAACGGACAGCTTCGACGTCGAGAGTGAGCGCGCCGACTACGAGGGCCTTGAAGTGATGGAGGCGACCGATGGCCGCTTAGGTTTGACCAACATCGGCGACGTTCCTCCCGACGATTGGGCCGCCGACACAGGGGAAACCCACACCCCGGAATCCGAACGCTAAGCGCGGCTTTACACCGCCAGAGAACGCCAGATTGTAAAATCCGAAGCGTGCCGGAACCTGCCCGCGACAAGACGCTCGCCTTCGAAGAAGCGCGCCAGATCGTAATGGAGCTCGTGCGCCCGCTCGTGCAAAAGCGGCCGCCTGAATCCGTTCCCCTTGCCGAGGCGCATGGCCGCGTGCTTGCCGGGGCGCTCGCCGCCGACCGCGACTATCCCGCGCTGCGCCGCTCCTTGCGCGATGGCTTCGCAGTGAAATCGGGCAATGTGCCCGGCACTCTGCAAATTCGAGGCGAAGTCCGCGCAGGCGAACAAGAGCAGCCCCAGCTCAAAGAAGGGCAGGCGCTCGAGATCATGACCGGTGCGCCGGTTCCTGACGGCGCCGACGCGGTCGTGATGATCGAGCACGCTACCCGGCAAAATGGCCGTGTCAGAATCGACAGGTCCGCCGATCCGGGCCAGTTCATCAATGACCGCGGAGCCGAAGCTCGACACGGCTCAATTTTGATCTCACCGGGGACGCTCCTCGACGCCAGCCATATTGCCACGCTCGCCATGACCGGCCACACCAACATCGCAGTAGCGCCCCGGTCTTCCGTCGCCATACTCGCGACCGGCGATGAGATCGTCGAACTCGAACAAACGCCCGCCCCCCACCAGGTCCGCAACTCGAACTCGTATATGTTGGCGGCTCTGGTTCGCGCTTCCTGCGGAAATCCCTTGATCCTGCCCGTCGCGCGGGACACCCCGGAAGCGCTCCGGCCGCTGCTGGAACAGGGCTTGCAACACGACGCGCTCGTAACCAGCGGCGGCGTCTCCGCTGGGAAATATGATCTCGTCAAACCTGCGCTGCGCGATCTCGGCGTCAAGTTCTACTTCGAGCGAGTGCGCGTGCAACCCGGTCAGCCGACGGCTTTCGGAATGTTCGAAAGTAAACCGGTCTTCGGCTTGCCAGGAAACCCGGGCTCAACGCTCGTCACCTTTCAGCTGTTCGCGCGATTGGCGCTCGAGCTGATTGGAGGCCAGGCGGATCCTCTTCTCCCGTTTTTGTCCGCCCGATTCGAAGCACCCTTCCGGCATAAGCTCGGCCTCACCCGATTCCTGCCTGCTCGCCTCAGTGCCGACGGCCAGCACCTCCGTCACATCCCCTGGCAGGGTTCGAGCGATGTTCCTGCACTCTCGAAGGCTAACGCGTTTCTCATCGCCGATCATGATCGTGAAGCTTGGGATATCGGGGACCTGATTCGGGTCATGCCGAAACCATGAAGAATAAACTCTCCCATTACGATTCCGCTGGCCAGGTCTCGATGGTCGATTTGGGCCTAAAGCAAGTGACCGTTCGTACCGCCACTGCGCGTGCCTTCGTCGCCATGTCGCGCCGCGTGCTCCAAGCCCTTCCCAACAACCCCAAAGGGGATCCGCTTGAAATTGCGCGTATTGCGGGAATCAGCGCCGCCAAAAAAACTTCCGACCTGATTCCTCTCTGCCATCAACTGCCGCTCACTCACGTGGCGATTGCCTTTCGCATTGAAGAGCACGGCGTTGAGATTACAGCCAGCGCCGCGACCGAAGCCAGGACCGGCGTCGAAATGGAAGCCATGACCGCTGCCGCCATCGCCGCTTTAACCGTCTACGACATGACCAAGGCTCTCGACAAAGGCATCGAAATCCGCGAAATCCATCTCATCGAAAAGACCGGAGGCAAGTCGGGTACGTACCGTCGCCCCGCGATTGGAAAGAAATCGCCGGCAGAAAAATGATCTCCGTCGCGATTCTTACCGTCAGTGACTCTGCTGTAGCCGGCACACGGCAGGATGTTTCCGGCCCTGCGCTACGCGCGCGTTGCGAGCAGCTGAAATGGTCCGTCGTTGCTGCCAGGACTGTGTCGGATGATCAGAGCGCAATTGCTTCTTACCTGAAGCAATGGGCGGATGAATCCACCGCCTCCCTTATTCTCACCACCGGCGGCACTGGCATTGCTCCGCGCGATGTCACGCCCGAAGCGACGCGCGGCATTCTTGATCGCGAACTGCCAGGCGTCGGAGAATTGATGCGCGCCGAAGGGTTGAGGCAAACCAGAGCCTCCGTTCTTTCGCGCGGGCTTGCCGGAACTCGCCATCGCTCTCTCATCGTGAACCTGCCTGGCTCGCCGCGCGGCGCCCTCCATTCGCTACGTACCATCGAAGACCTGGTGCCGCACGTACTGGATCTGCTTCAGGGGCGCACCGAACACGAACTCGACGAGAATGGGAAACTGAAGTCGTAGTGGAAACTCAGGACCACGTGAATACATCTCAGGACGTATGAGGCATTTACTTTTTGTAGCCTTGATGTTGCTGCTGAGCACAAATGTTTGGGCGCAGGTCGCTCCCGGGCAGCTTCCGCCCGGTCCTCCGCCGCAACCCGGCCAGCTCGGACCGCCTCCTAAGACTCTGTCGCCCGGCACGCCGGAACCCCAGGGGCCCATCCCGGAGACCACCGATAACAACCAAACTTCACCCCCGCCGAACGCCGCCGTAATTCCAGGCGTAACCACTCAGTACGTCCTTGTTCCTGCGTCCGTGCTGGACCCCGACGGCCATGGATACGTCAATGGACTGTCCGAGAAGGAATTCGAGGTCTACGACAACAACAAGCTGCAGAAGATTACCGCCGAGTACACGGAACAACCCGTCTCCGTCGTGCTGGTGCTTCAGGCTAATTCAGAAATCGAAGGCATGCTTCCGCAGCTACAGAAAACAGGTGTCCTGTTTCAGGGCCTGGTTACCGGAACCGAAGGGGATGTCGCCGTGCTTGCCTTCGACCATCGCATACAACTTCTTCAGGATTTCACTAACGACCCGGACAAGCTCGACGATGCGACGCATAAACTCAGAGCCGGGTCGAACAGCGCGGCACTGATCGACGCTGTGCTCAAGGCGGATCAAATGCTGAAACGGCACGATCCGCGCAATATTCGCCGCCGGGTTATTGTCCTGGTGAGCCGCAATCTTGACAAAGGCAGTGAATCGCATCTCGATGAAACGGTCCGGGCCATGCAGTTCGACAACGTAATCATCTACTGCATTGACATATCGCGCGTCCGGACGGCTCTTACGAAGAAGCCCGATTATCCTCGGCCTCCGAACGGCGGAGTTCCTCCCGAGGCGCTGCCGAATATCGCCGGTACAACTGGCCCGCGCAATGACACCCAGGTGATCGAGCAGGAAGATGGAAACGTTCTGAATGGGGTTCCTCCTATCATGCGCGGCATTCGCGACCTTTTTAAGCGCACTCCGGCTGAGGCGTTCGCCTACTTTACCGGGGGCCGCGTATACAGCTTCACTAATCAACGAACGCTGGAGACCGCGATCGGCGATATCGGTGCGGACCTGAATAGCCAGTACCTGCTGAGCTACCGTCCGAATGACAAGAACGAACCTGGTTTTCACACCATCAAAGTCGTTGTGGATCGGCCTGGCCTGAAGATCCGCGCACGGCCGGGCTACTGGTGGGGCGGCGGCGCGCAGTAGCTGCGTAACCGGGTTAGCTGGCGCGGTCAAAACGGAGCGCCCCGAAGGTCACGACACTGTGCGGATCGATCTGCCACTGATGATAGTGGCTCAATTCGCCGCGCAACCCCGGCATAACCTTCATAAACGTGTAGAACG
>JAVKSW010000247.1:0-4701 GCA_039583505.1 Bryobacteraceae bacterium
CTTCATCAATGCGATTCACGTAATGGCAGGGGCAAATGCTTTAGACGAGGCGAACGCGCCACACCCGCTTCCACAGGCGCGTCTGGCCGAGCGATCGCATGAGTTTGCGACGTATCGCAACTACGTCGCCCTGCCGCGCTCGGAAGCGTTCCGTATTGAGTATTGGGCTCTCGAGGAAGCGAAACTCCAGCGCATGCCCGCGGAGGCGGAATTCAGCCGCAAGATCTTCCTGGTGATCGGCGGCGGCAGCGGCATCGGTCGCGAAGTGGCTCTGCTGCTTGCGCGCAAGGGCGCGCACATTGTGGTGGCGGATATGAATGAAGCTGCTGCAAAAGCCAGCGCCGCGGAAGCAGGGTCGATCGCTTCGTCGGAAGTGGTTTCTCACATTGCTGTCAACCTGGGCTCTCCGGAGAGCATCGCCGCGGCAGCGAAACATACCGTGCTGCAGTTTGGCGGACTGGACGGCATCGTCAATACTGCCGCGATCTTCCCGGTAGGGACCGGCGTGGGCGGCCAGCTCACGGAGGCTCAATGGACCACCACCTTTCTCGTGAATGTCACGGGTAACTACTTCCTCACCCGTGAAACGGGCTGGATTTTTCGCGATCAGAAGCTTCCGGTGAGCATCGTGCTGACAAGTTCGGCGAACGCGGTCGTTCCGAAATCCGGCAGCGAAGCATATGACATCAGCAAGGCCGCTCTGAACCACCTGATTCGAGAACTCGCAGTCGGGCTGGCTCCGCTGGTGCGCGTGAACGCAGTCGCTCCCGCCACCGTAGTAGCGGGATCTACCATGTTCCCGCGTGATAGAGTCATGCAGTCGTTGCAAAAATACAAAATCGACTTTTCCGAATCGGAATCCACCGAAGAGCTACGAACCAAACTGGCCGGGTTCTATGCGCAGCGTACCCTCACGCGCAACCCGATTCTTCCGCAAGACTGCGCGAATGCGATCGTCTGGCTCGCAAGCGAGGAGAGCGCCAAGACCACAGGGCACACGATCCCGGTGGACGGCGGCTTGCCAGAAGCGTTCTTGCGATAACGGTCATGCAGCGCATCTGCTTCGTGCTTCAAGTGCGGCCGGAACTGCTGGAGGAATACAAAGTGCGACACCGGGCCGTTTGGCCCGATATGCTCGCGGCGCTGCGCGAGACAGGATGGACGAACTACTCCCTCTTTCTTCGCTCCGACGGTCTGCTGGTCGGCTATCTTGAGGCAGAAGACTTCGAGCGTTCCCGGAAGGAGATGGCCAAGCGCGAAATTAATGAGCGTTGGCAGCGTGAGATGACTCCGTTCTTTATGAATCCGCCGGGAGTCCCGCCCGATGGCGCCATGACCACCTTGGAAGAGATCTTTCATCTCGATATACACGCGAACCAATCATGACGCCGAACCCCGCACTCGGCGTTTTGTTCCACTGGCTGGGAGGTCTTGCGTCCGGCAGCTTCTACGTTCCCTATCGCGGCGTAAAGAACTGGTCGTGGGAAACGTATTGGCTTGTCGGTGGAGTTTTCAGTTGGATCATCGCACCCTGGGCGCTTGCGTCGCTTCTAACTCGCCATCTACTTGCCGTTCTGGGTGCGGCATCCACGCCCACCTTGTTCTGGTGCTTCTTCTTCGGCCTGCTGTGGGGCATAGGGGGGCTGACCTTTGGGCTCACCATGCGCTATCTCGGGTTGTCTTTGGGCATGGCAATCGTAATGGGCCTCTGCGCGGCATTCGGCACTCTGATGCCGCCCATTTTTAACGGCACATTCGTGAGTCAGGTCTTGGGCACGACACCCGGCCGCGTTATCCTGCTTGGCATCGTCGTGTGCCTTGTGGGAATCGCCATCGCCGGCATGGCGGGCGTTTACAAGGAACGCGCTGCCTCGGTTCCGGTGGAGCAGTCGGCCATCAAGGAATTCGACCTGAAGAAGGGTTTTCTTGTTGCGCTGATCTCGGGCGTAATGAGTGCCTGTTTTGCGTATGGCCTGGCCGCTGGAGACCCGATCAAGGCGCTCACCCTGCGCGCGGGCACCCCGCCTTTATGGCAGGGACTGCCCGTCTTGATTGTGGTCCTGATCGGCGGATTCACCACCAATTTTATCTGGACGGCGTACCTGAACATTCGAAACAAGACCGCCCATGAGTATCTCGCGTCCGAACTGCCACTCAAACTCGACGATCCCGGCGGTCCTCAACCGATCGCGGAAACTGCGCTGACCGGCCCCACGACCAGCGTTCTTGCTTACACATCCGCTGAAGTGCTGCGCGAGACCGTCCGCGTTCCCCTCCTCAGAAACTATTTACTGTGTGCGCTCGCGGGCGTCACTTGGTACTTTCAGTTCTTTTTCTACACCATGGGCGAAACGAAAATGGGCGCCTACACCTTCTCCAGTTGGACCCTTCACATGGCGAGTATCGTGATCTTCAGTTCCTTGTGGGGTGTTGGACTGAAGGAATGGAATGGCGCCGGGCGCACTGCGATTCGCCTGCTCATCCTGGGTCTGACGCTTTTGATCGGCTCGACGCTGATCGTCGGCTACGGCAACTATCTCAATGCGCCATCCGCCGCCAGGCAATCGCAGCGGCAACAACTGGCATCCGCCGAATGAACGCCCCTTCCCCTTCTCGTTTCCGATTTGCAGTCGCCGGACCCATCGCTCTGAAACACAAATTCCGTGCAATCGTTCCAATGGATGAAGCTTTCCAATGCGATTACAAAATAAGGTAGCAATTGTTACAGGTTCGGCCACCGGCATCGGGCAAGCGATCGCAGTGCGCTTTGCGCGTGAAGGAGCGGCAGTGGTCGTGGATTATGTCGGCAAACCCGACGCTCCCAACCAAACCGAACAGGCCATCCGGAGCTTCGGTGGGAAAACGATCGCCGTAGAAGCCGACATCTCGAACCCGGATCAGGTGCAGAGCCTGATCGAGAGTGCCGTGAAGGCATTCGGGAAACTCGACATCGTAGTCAACAACGCCGGTATCGAGAAGAAAGTCGCATTTGTGGATTATCCACTGGAAGAATTGCAGAAAATCCTGGCTGTCAATTTAGTCGGACCCTTTCTGGTTTCTCAATCGGCAGCGCGCCAGATGATCCGGCAGGGGAAGGGCGGGCGTTTGATCAATATCTCGTCGATTCATGAAGATCTCCCCATGCCGACCAACGCAGCGTACTGCGCCAGCAAGGGAGGCTTGCGCATGCTGGCGAGAACCATCGCCGTGGAACTGGCGAAACACTCGATCACTGTAAACAATATCGGTCCAGGCGCCGTGTATACACCAATCGATGCCGACATCGAAGCCCAGCCTGAAATGGAGAAGTCGCTCATGAGCGAGATTCCGTTGAACAGATGGGGGAAACCCGATGAGATTGCCGGGCTAGCCGTCTATCTCGCCTCCGACGAGGCAGGTTATGTTACCGGCTCGACATACTTCATCGATGGTGGAATGCTTCGGCAAGCCGGAAGTTATTAGTGCACGATGGCTTAAAAAATCAGCTTCATCGCGAGCTGAAGCTGACGCGACGATCCTGAATCGCCCGGCGGGAATCTGGTCCCGCTGATCAATCCAAAGGTGCTCGTTCCCAGGATAGAGCCGGGTTGTCCGAAGTTCGCTTGATTGAGAAGGTCAAAGGCATCGGCCCGCACCTGCCAAGTCAATCGCTCCGTGATCCTGGTGTTCTTCACCATCGCGAAGTCGAGATTCGAAAACCCGGGACCGATGATTACATTCCGGCCCAGATTTCCGAATGCGTTGCCCTGGTTGAAGAACACCGAGGGATTTTGAACGTAACTCACGAACGCCGCATTCAAGTTCTTTGAAGGTGTGTATCCGGTGGTCACCGGCCCCATCACGCTGGGCCGCAGAGTACCAGAACCCGTAAATGAAGTATTGGTGGTATGGAAGTTGATCGGATTGCCGCTTTGTATCTGTTCGATCAGCGTGAATTCCCAGCCTTCGACAAAACGGTTCCCCTTGAACGGCAAATCGTAAACTCCGTTCAGAACAAATCGATTGCGCGCGTCGAAATCCGATAACCCTCGATCGCCGCGGATGTTGTAGCTGTCCTGGATGACCAGCGGTTGGACGTTACGTGAATTCTCATCGATCGATTTCGACCAGGTGTAGGAGGTACTGAACTGCAAACCGCTGGCGAAGCGCTTCTGCGCCGTTAGCCACAAAGCATTGTAGGAAGAATTTGCATCGCTTTCGTAAACAATCACGTTGCCCAACGACTTGCCTGGAAAGATGGGGCTAGCCGCGGACAGCGCGGGATAGGGGCGCACTCCGTTGATCGGTTGATTGTAATTGCGTGCAATGTTCAGATCCGTGCCTTTGTTCGCGAAATATCCAGCCATCACGCCGTAATCGTTCCCCAGCTCCTGTTGGATGTTGAAGTTCCAGGACTGAACATACGCGTCTTTATAGTTGTGCGCGACCGAGGTTGGCGAGACGCTGCCTGCAGCTAACGTGTAGGCATCGGCGAAGGTGAGATTCGGGCCCGAGGTGGTGAACGTAACCGGAAAAGCGAACGGCGGGTTCGCCGCTAGTCCCCCGACCAGACCTTCTACGGGCTGATCCAGGAAGATCGCGTAGGCACTGCGCACGACGGTTTTGCCGTCTCCGAATGGGTCCCAGGCGAAGCCCACGCGCGGCTCGAAATTCAGGGCGCTCTCGTTATATGCGCGGCTCGGAGCGCCTGCCGTTCCGACT
>JAVKSW010000248.1:0-4701 GCA_039583505.1 Bryobacteraceae bacterium
ACCGTCCCCAGCGTCTCGGCCGCTTTCTTATCGGCCGCGAGCGAATCTGGCAGCGGCGCTGGAAATATGTACAACTCCTCTTTCGGAATGGGATCGAACGTCGCTTCCGGAACGTCGAAGTTCTTCGCCAGTATGCTTCGCGGAGTGTGCGCCATCCAATCCGTAATTAGAAACGTGCTGAACTCCGAAAAAGTGCCGTCATCGAACACCAGCAGAAACTCACAACCGTCCGGCTCCAAACCTTGAATCGAATGCGGAATCCCGGTCGGGAAATACCACAGGTCGCCTTTCTTCACGTCACTCACGAACGCTCTGCTGTTCTGATCTACGCCCGTTATCCGGGCTGTTCCGTACAGCATATACGCCCACTCCGCCGGAAGGTGCCAGTGCAGTTCGCGAATCGATCCTTTGGCGAGCCGCATGTTCACTCCCGCCATCGTTGTGGAAATCGGGAAGTCCCGCACCGTCACTTCCCGTGCCCAGCCGCCTCTCGATTTGCGATTATGCGCCACCGAGAACGGAAATTTGAAGTTCGGAACGTCGCCATGATCCGTGCGCGGCGGCGACCACGAATCGGGATTCTCCGCGCGCAGCGATGAATTCTGCGGCCCCGGATTCGTGTCTGCACCCGGTACGGCGCTCTCGTTCCACGAACCCGTGTGAGAGGAATTCGCAGGCGGCGCGGATCCGCTCGATTGCTGCCCCAGCAGCGGTACGCTGTAGGACACTCCCGCCAAAGCTGCGGAAGCGCTGATCCACTTCCGTCGCGTCAAGTCCGGCTTGTTCTCGTCTTCTGACATATCTTATGCGACGCTCCTGCGCTGTGCAATACTCCCCTACTCGCGCGGCGATTGCAAACTTACCACATGTTACGGAAACGAAACATTTCATGCCGGCGCGGCATCGTATCGCAAAAGGGCCCAAGCAGTCCCTCCCGCCCGGAAGGTGCCCTATGTGCGTTCTAAGACTGCTTACTATCGCGACTCTCTATTCAGCCCTGCTCCTCGCCGCCGATCCGCCGGAGGATCCCGCCACTATCCTGGCGCAAATTCTCGCTCAGAAAGGTGCCATCACCGGTGCCGAACTCGCTCAGGTCCAAAACGCCGTAGCCCAGAACCGCGTGGCCATACTTGCCGCCATACTCCGCGAAAAAGGAGTGCTCGATAGCAGCGACCTTGCCAAGTTATCCGTGCCTGCTACAACTCCCGTCGCTGCCGCAACGCCGCGTACCCCCGCTATTGTCGCGCAAGGACCCTCTTCCGCCAGCCCTGCCGCCCCTACCACGGTCGCCGCCTCCTCGCCCAACTCGCCGTCCGCACCCCAGCAGGCCAAGGCCGCTCAACCGGCTGAAGCCAACGCCGGCAAGCACGTTCCTGTCACTCTCTATGGCACGCTTCTCTTCAACGCCGGGTTTAACACCGCGGGCATCAACCTCGAAGATGCAGGCAGCATTGCCGCCAAGCCCGGCTCCAGTCTCATTGCCGGGGATCAAAGTTTCTACGCCACTCCTCGCCAAACCCGCGTGGGCATGCGCCTCGATCCCATCGCCGTAGGTGACGCCGATCTGACAGGCGTGTTTGAAATGGACGCCTATTCTGCCGATGCTCCTTTCGCGAATGGCGCCAACATGGGTCTCTTCCGCCTGCGTCTCGCCTACGGCCGCTTGGATTGGCAGAACGTCGCCATCGAAATCGGCCAGGATTGGTCCATCTTCGCTCCGTTGAATCCATCGAGTCTCGCCATGTACGGCGTCCCGGAATTAAGCGGCGCCGGCAATCCGTGGATCCGCCTGCCGCAAATTCGCCTCGAAGCGAAAAAGACCCTCAGCTCCTCCAGTCGCCTCCTCTATCAGATTGCCGCCAGCGATCCCAACGACGGCGATTATCCCGCTACCTTCATCGGCACGCGACCTCCCGGAGCCGGTGAATTGGGCCGCATGCCCGCCATCGAAAGTCGTCTCGCATGGACCCTCAGCGAGGGTGATCGGGATTACACCCTTGGCTTCAGCGGCCGCTATGGCCGCGGAAGAAACATCGCCCCCATCGGTAACAACGCTGTCATTCAGCCGGTCGATTCCTGGGGCGCCGCCGTCGATTACAGTCTCCCGTTCACTCGCGTATTCAACCTTACGGGTGAAGCTTACATCGGCCGCGCGCTCGGCATTTACAATGTCGCGGCCGCCGAAGACATCGGTGCTGTCGGCACTCTCGGTGGCCATGGTGTGCTGAGCCGCGGCGGCTGGCTCCAAACACAGTTCAATCTCGATAAGCAATGGCAATTGAACGCCGGCTATGGCATCGATAATCCCGAGGCCCGCGACCTCCTCATCGGTGCGCGCGACCGCAATCAGAACTACTTCGGCAACTTTATCTATAAATGGACTCCAAACGTCAATCTCTCGTTGGAGTACCGCCGGCTCCTGACTGCTTTTCGCAATCAACCCAACGCCACCGCTCGCGCCAACCTGTTCACTTTGAGCGCCGCTTATCTGTTCTGACTTATTCGTCCGTAAACACACGCGACTCATCTTTTCAGTGAAAAATACTGGTATCGCTGCCGCGCGGTATCGTCCACTATTGTGAGAAGAGAAGTTCGCCATGAAACAACCGCTCAAACCATCCGCTTGGCCCGTGATCCGCCAACTCCAGGGCCGCGATCCCCATGCGCTGGGCGATACTGCTTCGAGCGAGCGTAGCCGCACTCTTGCTCCTCGAACGCGCGGAGCCGATCGGGTCGTTCGCTCCGTCTGCCCCTACTGCGCCGTTGGTTGCGGGCAGCTCGTCTACGTCAAAGACGAGCGCATCATCGACATTGAAGGCGATCCCGATTCGCCAATCTCCGAAGGTTGCCTGTGCCCCAAAGGCGCTGCAACGTTTCAACTCGTCACCAGCAAGCACCGTGTCCAGCAGGTGCTCTATCGAAAGCCTCACGCGACGGAATGGGAAACCATCCCGCTCGACGATGCCATGGACAAAATCGCCCAGCGCGTCAAGAAGACTCGCGAAGAAACCTGGCAGGCGACCACCGAAAAAGGCGATACGGTAAATCGCACCCTCGGCATCGCCCATCTGGGCGGCGCCACGCTCGACAACGAAGAAAACTATCTCATCAAGAAACTCTTCAACTCTCTCGGTATCCTTCAGATCGAAAATCAGGCCCGTATTTGACACTCTTCCACGGTTCCCGGTCTGGGGACCTCATTCGGAAGAGGTGGTGCAACTACGGCGCTTCAGGATCTCGCCAACGCCGATTGCATCATTATTGAAGGCTCCAACATGGCCGAGTGCCATCCCGTCGGTTTCCGCTGGGTCATGGAGGCCAAGCAGCGCGGCGCGACCGTCATTCACGTTGACCCGCGCTTCACTCGCACCAGCGCCGTTTCGGACATGCACGTCCCCATCCGCGCGGGCACCGACATCGTCTTCCTCGGCGCGCTTATCTCCTACGTCATTCAAAACGAGTGCTGGTTCAAGGAATACGTCGCCTCCTACACCAACGCCGCGGCCATCGTCGATGAAGGCTATCAAGACACCGAAGATCTCGACGGACTATTCAGCGGCTGGCAATCGGACAAAGGCCAATATGGAGGTCCCACCTGGACCTACGAAGGCACCGATCACCAGGGACAGGACACCAGTCGCGTTCCCGAATCGCACGCCGAACGATCCGCCCATTTCGGTGGCCCGCAAGTAAAGGCGCATTCCACCGATCACACGCTCCAGCACCCGCGCTGCGTTTTTCAGATCTTGAAACGTCATTACCGGCGTTACACGCCCGAAATGGTGGACGAGGTCTGCGGTATTGCCCCGGAGCAGTTTCATAAAGTAGCCTCCATCCTCTGCCGCAACTCCGGCCGCGAGCGCACCTCCGCTTTCTGCTACGCAGTCGGTTGGACCCAGCATTCCGCCGGTGCGCAATTCATCCGCGCCGCGGCCATTCTGCAATTGCTGCTCGGCAACATCGGCCGTCCCGGAGGCGGCATCCTCGCCCTCCGCGGTCACGCCACCATCCAGGGCTCCACCGACGTTCCCACGCTTTACAATCTTTTGCCCGGCTATCTCCCCATGCCCAAGGCCGGCACCGACACATCGCTGGCCGAATACATACAGAACTACACCGCCCGCTCCGGCTGGTGGACCGAGTTCCCCAAATACATGGTTTCGCTTCTCAAAGCCTGGTACGGTGACGCCGCCACGCCCGAGAACGACTTCTGCTTCAACCACCTTCCGCGTATAACTGGCGATCATTCCCACATGACCACCGTCGCGAATATGGCCGACGGAGACGTGAAGGGCTACTTCGTCATGGGCGAAAACGCAGTCGTCGGCTCGCCCAACGTCGGTCTCCAGCGTAAAGGTTTGCGCAATCTCGAATGGCTCGTCGTGCGCGATTTCTCGCTCATTGAGACTGCCGAGTTTTGGAAAGACTCACCCGAGCATGAGCGCGGCGAAGTCACCGCCGAAACCATCGCCACCGAAGTTTTTTTCTTCCCCGCCGCAACGCATACCGAAAAAGACGGCAGCTTCACCCAAACTCAGCGCCTGTTGCAGTGGCACCACAAGGCCATTGAGCCGCCCGGCGACGCCCGCAGCGAGCTCCATTTCATGTACCGTTTGGGCGTCCGGCTCAAGAAACTGTATTCCGATTCGACCGATCCCAAAGATCGTGCCATTCAGGACATGACCTGGGATTATCCGGTTC
>JAVKSW010000249.1:0-4686 GCA_039583505.1 Bryobacteraceae bacterium
GGCCACGTGCCGGCGTACATCGTTTATGAAGATGCGGAATCGGTGGCATTCCTCGACAGCCATCCGCTGTTTCCCGGACACGTCCTGCTGTGCCCCCGCCAGCACTATGAAACGCTAATGGATTTGCCGGCAGAAATGGCCGGGCCGATGATGGCAACCACTCAACTGCTAGCCAAAGCGGTTGAGGCGGCAGTAGACGCGGAAGGCACATTCATTGCTATGAACAACCGGGTCAGTCAGACCGTGCCACATCTGCACATCCATGTTGTGCCGAGAAGGCGGCGCGATGGGTTGAAAGGCTTCTTCTGGCCGCGTCAACACTACAGGGACGATCAGGCGTGTGAAGCCGTGCGCAATGCCATCGAGCGCGAGGTTGACAAGTTACGGGCGTAAGGGCTCCGGCATGAAGGCTCACGATAAGCCGATTCCGATTGGCGATGGACCCTTCGATAGCGCTTCCAGAAGCTTTTCGCGTTGACGCAAGCCACGCTCTACGGCAGATTGAGTGGCGATGCGATAAACGATGAAACCGATCACGAATTCGATCAGCAAGACCCCGAGAAGAGCCCACTCACTTTCGAGCGCCCATCGCGCCAGAAACGCGAAGCCAATGAGCACAAACATGCACACAGTGGAGAGGAGCAGCCAAAGCTGCATCTTCCCACCCGCCTGTTTCTTGAAGGTCTGCGTCGCATCAATAGGCCGCGCGAGCGCGATAGACGTGAGATTTCCTACCGCGAGAAGGAAGATCCCGACGACAGCGGCCGCAGCCAGGGCATTTGCAACGTTGAACGGAGTGAGACCAATGCGCATGATTGCGGCAAGCAGCAGGACTGCACCCGCTTGCAGCATGATAAATGCCACAGCCGTGATGTTTTTCGCTCTCAAAACCGTCTCGAGCGAAACAGGCGCAACAAAATAGATCTGGGCGGCGCGTTTATCGAAGCCAAAGACATTCAATAGCAAAACATCGCTGAGCAGGAGCAGCCCGTATAACGTGACGACGGGCAGGAAATTCTCGCGAATAAAACCATTTCGACTACCGGTGGCATTGAGCCCGATCGGCACGAAGATAACCACGCTGAACACGCAGGCCATCCCAAAAATCACTCGGAAGCGGGGCATGCGCACCAGCGATTGAAACTCTTTCTGCAAAAGAGCAGCGAGCGGGTCACTGAGTAAACGGCTGGGGACGTCGACCACTCTCGCTAGAGTCGCGGACGCTCTCTTTTCGTTTGCGCTGGGCCGAGCGGCGGACGTAGCGCCGCGGAAAGCCTCATCCTGGCGCAGGCCCTTCGAGAACTGCCACCGCGCAAAGGCGTAGCAGGCAGCAGTCCAGAAAAGAACAAAAACAAGACGCTCAATGGAGAAGGCGCCCAGGCTGAGACTTGCCACCTGGGACCAGGGCGTGATCTTTCCGCGCGCGACTGCGAAGAAATATGGGGCGAGCCGATGTCCGAATCCGGTTCGCGCCAGCAGTTGTGGAAGGACCGCGATGCTGATGATCAGAACCGCGAACAGCTCGCGGAAGCGGTTCCGTTCAAACGCATGAAGAATGAACTCCCGGATGCCAAGCGAAAGAAAGAGATTGAACGGCACGAAGAGAAGCAGAAACAGCGGAAAGAGGAATGGAATCTCAGGATGGCGAAGAAGCCCGATGCATGCGCCGGCCAGCACAATAATCATTTCCGGGGCCGTTGTAAGTCGCAAAATAACTTCGATGCCGAAGAGGGCGTCATTCCCGACGGGATAGATTTGCAGTTTGTTGAGCTGGAGAGACCAACCGCTGCTGAGCGTAAACAGCGGAACGAGTTGCCAGAACAGGAAAACCGCCAGCAAGGCGACCGGGGTCCATTCCCGAAGTTGAACGAGGGGAACGTCGCGCAGCTCGAGCACAAGGAAGACAGCCAGTGCGGCGTAGACGCCATACCACAGGAGCGAAAGGCACCCTAGCAAAACGCTCCCGACACTCGTTCGCGGCAGATGGTTGCGCATCGTGCGGAACTGCGCCCAGCCGATTGCGAGGATCTGCTGCAACATGCGATTCAGAGCCAATCCAGCTTCTCGGTGTAACGCTCCGCGCCCACAAGGTTCACGAAGATATCCTCCAATGTGGCTGTGCCCTCGGAGGTCTGCTTCCGCAATTCCGACATGCTGCCTTGCACAATCACTTTGCCGCGATTGATAATGGCGACTTCATCGCAAAGCCGCTCCACCACTTCGAGTACATGGGAAGTGAGAAAAACAGTGGCGCCGTGATGCACCTGTTCGAGCAAGATATCCTTCATCAGCCGTGCACCGACCGCATCCACACCTTCAAAAGGCTCATCCATGAGGAACAGGCGCGGACGATGGATCAGCGCAGCAGCCATCGCCACGCGCTTCCGCATGCCTTTCGAATACTCACCGATCAGCTTGCGCTGGCTTTCGTTGAGCTGAAACAGCTCGAGTAGCTCACGCGCACGTTCTCGCGCAAGCGGACGCGAAACACTATAAAGGCGCGCGACGAACTCGAGATATTCCGCGCCGGTGAGATAGTCGAACAGTAAGCTATCGTCAGGCACTACGCCGATCGCTTTGCGAATATCGAGTGACCGCTGGGGCATTTCCATGCCGAGCACGCGTATGCTCCCCGAATCGGGTTGGGCCAGGCCCATGAGCATTTTGATAGTGGTTGTCTTGCCGGCGCCGTTCGGCCCCAGGAACCCGAAAAAACGTCCTTGCGGCACAACCACTGAAAGGCCGTCGACAGCGTGAAAGCCGCCGAACGTCTTGACCAGATCTCGAATCTCGACCGCTGGGTCGATGGTCGCGCGCTCTCGAAACTGGTTCCGCTCAGACGCTTCAGGAATGGGAGTCATTCGCGCAAGCTGCTCCTACACAGCGTCTGCTGCCGGCGTCACGGGAGACGCCTTCGCGACTACCTGGGTGTCGCGGGGGGCTTGGCCGCCGCAGCCGGGCCGGTAGCTCCTGGCACCTTCGGGGCGGTGGTGCCCGGGACAGCCGGTGGCGATGCGGGCCCGCCATTCGCAGAGCTCTTATCGTAGAGAGCGATGATGTCCTGCGTAATGTCTATACCGCTCGATGCGTACAGTACAGGCGTGTTCGGGTTGCTCACATCCAGGATCATTGTGTAACCGTTATCCTTCGCATATTTCTCGATGACGGCCATCATCCTCTGCCCTAAGCCTTGCAGCACTCGCTGTTGCTCACCCTGCAGCTCCTCATTCGCATCCTGCATGTCTCGCTGAAGACGCTTTTTCTTTTCGTCGATGTCGCGCGCAAGCTGGTTGCGCTTATCATCGCTCATCAAATTACCGCTCTTGTTGTACTGATCCTGGAGCTGCGTAATCTCGGTTTGCCGCGTATCGAACTCTTTCTTCCGCGGAATGAATTTCGTATCCAGCTCCTGCGAGGCTTTCTGACCGTCCTTCGTGCCGACGATGGCTCCCTGCACGCTGATGACGCCGACTTTAGTCGGAGATTGCTGTGCTGAAACACCCAGGCTGGCACACAACAAGGTTGCGGCCACGGTTAAACTGCATCTTATTACCATCTACTTCTATTTCCTTCCGTTAATTCTTCATTATCGTCACACAGCCCGCAAAATGTCCCGTCGCGGATCGGATCAGAACGTGCGCCCGACAGAGAACTGGAACATCGCCCGCTTTTCGTCTATCCCCCCGGGAATCGGCAAACCGTAATTCTGGATAGCGCTCTGATACGTCGCGTTGTTCGGGAAGAACGACCGGTCGAATGCTATCGGAGGCTGCAAGTTCGTATTGACGTAACTCAAATTATACGCCCAAAACAGGCGGAACGGGGCGTTGACCACCGGCATCAGGACCTGCAGCTCTAGTCCTACAGAGACCCGCGGCTTCTGAGTGCCGGGTGCAATGACGGCGCGAGTGCCGAAGTTCGCCTGCGGGAACTCACCGTTCAATTGCGCGACCCGCTGCGGATCGATACCGAGCTGGTTCGGGAAACTCACGCGGTCTACTCCGGCATCGATGAAGGGCGCGAGCGTAATGGGCCCAATGATCGGAATGCGGTACTCGTAATTGAAAACAGTGGCGGTATCGCCACCTGGTTGGATCAATTGATAGACGGGGATCTTCTGGCTGACGGCGACCGTGCCGACGGATCCATCCGGGTTAGTGATTTTCTGCATTCGCGGTGAGCCATCATTGTTCAACACATTGATAGTAGTGTCTGTGGGGATGTACGCCCAAGGAGAGATTGAAAAGAAGTAAAACCCGCGGATATCGTCTTCGCCGCCCATGAAGTAGCGCTGATACGGCGGCGCGACTTTGCCGCCGAAGCCGCTGATAAAACGCGCGTTCACGTGAAATCCCATGACGTTGCTCTTCCAGATTCCGCGCCGGAAGTAGGCGACGTCCACCGACGGTTGCAGGGTGTTCACGTTTCCGCCGAGCACGCTTCCCGTGAAACCGAAGCTTAAATTCGCGCGCAGCCCGTGAGTTGGAATAATCGGGTGATTGACGCTGTTATAAGCGAAAGTCGGTGAGATGGTGCTCGTATCGATGCCCGTCAGTTGATTCTGCCCGGCCAGGCCTTGGAAATCGATATAGTCGAAGTAAGACGAGGCTGCGTTAGTCAGCGTTTTTATGGTTTGAGTGCTATATGAGTAGCTCAGACCGACGCGGGCGAAACTCCGTCTTAACG
>JAVKSW010000250.1:0-4669 GCA_039583505.1 Bryobacteraceae bacterium
ATGAGATTCCTGAATCGGCCCGCGCAGCCTGGATATCGAAATCGGCCCTTCGTACTGGCCTGCGCCGCGATTGGATTGCTTGTAATCGTGGCCTTTGTGGCATCGGATTCCTATTCCGCGATCGGACGCGCGCGCGCACTTTACAGCGTCGGAGTTTTAGGGGAGAGCAACCAGGGCGATGTCGCGTACTATCTGCAGGAAAGCCGCCGGACGGTCATATACGCCTTAACGACGAAAGATCCGAACTCACAGTTGCCGTATGTCGATCAGGCCAGGTCCGCCGACCAGGAAGTGGACCGTTTAATCGCCCTCTTTTTGAAATTGGATCTGGATCAGAGAACACGCTCAGCGGCGAGAGAGTTCGCGGCTAATCGCCGGGAGTATCTGGCTGCGCGAGATCAGATCATTTCACTCATACTGACGGATCAAATTGGGCAGGCCCTAGCGGTAGATCTGACCCGCAGTACGCCGGCTTTCGAACGCACCAGGGATTCGTTGCGGCGCGTGAAGGCAAGTCTGGACCGTTATTCCGCCTCCGTATCCGACCAGCTGCTGCATGCCTTTTATCGCAGCCTGGCGGAGTTTGCGTTATTGCTCGCCGTTACTTTCCTGTTTATTGCCGCAGCTGCAAGCAATTTTGAGAAACGGCGAGCGCTCGAAACGTTGAAGAGCGTCAATCAAGAACTCGAGTCGGCTCGCACCACCGCCGAGCAGGCGAGTCGCACGAAATCCGAATTTCTGGCCAACATGAGCCATGAGATTCGAACTCCCATGAACGGAGTCGTGGGTATGACCAGCCTTCTGCTCGAGACCAAGCTCGATTCAGAACAGCGCGATTTCGCGAACACCATACGTACCTCCGCCGACGCTCTCTTGAGCTTGTTGAATGACATTCTGGATCTGTCCAAGATCGAAGCCGGCAAGCTTGAGCTCGAAGATGTTCCATTCTCGCTTTCCGACGTCGTCGAGGCCAGTGTCGAGATGTTCGCGGTCAAGGCGGAAGAAAAAAAGATTCATCTCTGCGCGTTAATCGAACCGGACGTGTCGCTGAACATCTCTGGGGATCCTATACGTTTACGCCAGATTCTGGTGAATTTGCTCAGTAACGCCATTAAGTTTACGGCAGCGGGCGAGGTGCTGCTTTCGATTTCGCTTGCTCCCGGGGCGCCGGACGCCGGTTCGCGGTTGCGATTCGAGGTGAAAGACAACGGAATTGGCATCTCCGATGCCGCTAAGGAGCGGCTGTTTCAGCCGTTCTCGCAAGCCGATTCCTCCACCACCCGACGCTTTGGCGGTTCGGGTCTGGGACTTTCGATTTCCATGAAATTGGTAGGCATGATGGGCGGAGAGATCGGTGTGGAAAGCCGCCCCGGCGTCGGCTCCACTTTTTGGTTTTGGTTGCCTGTTCGTAGCGGCGAATCCCGAGCAGATGAAAGGGAACTCAGCACTGGCAGTCCGAACGTGTTGGTGATCGATGACAATGAAACGGATCGGAAGTTGATTCGTTATCTGCTGCTTCGGCGACGAATTAAATTCGCTGAGGCAAGCGATCCTGTGGAGGGCCTGGCTGAACTGCGCCGGGCGGCCCTCGAAGGCTACCCATTCGATGTCGCCCTAATCGACTATCGTATGCCCGGGCTCGA
Organism: Bryobacteraceae bacterium; assembly: GCA_039583505.1. Taxonomy (GTDB): domain Bacteria; phylum Acidobacteriota; class Terriglobia; order Bryobacterales; family Bryobacteraceae; genus Bog-105. The sequence continues at coordinate 1,644 of JAVKSW010000250.1, forward strand.
CGGATTATCGCTGGGCGAGCGCATCAAATCCGATCCCCTGTTGAATCGCACTCGCCTGGTACTGATGACTTCATTCACCGAAAGAAGGATTGGAAAGCAGGCGCTCGAACAGGGATTCTCTTGCTTCTTAGCCAAGCCCTTCAAACAGTCTTCACTTTTTGACTGTGTCGATCTGAGGCGCGACCCCAGTTCGAGCACAAGCGCCGCACTGCCCCTGAAAGCGGCCCGTCAGAAGCGAAACGATACTGGTATCCGGGTGTTAGTAGTCGAAGATAATAACATCAATCAGCGGATCGCACTGAAGCTGCTGGACGGCTTGGGATATCTCGCCGATCTAGCCGCAAATGGGCGAGAGGCGATTGAAGCGGTAATGCGAAACCCGTACGACGTGATCCTGATGGACTGCCAGATGCCGGAAATGGACGGGTTTGAAGCAACCGCCGAGATTCGCAAGCTAGAAAGCGAAAAGACCCACGTGCCGATAATTGCGCTCACCGCGAATGCGATGAGCGGTGATCGCAATCGATGCCTCGAAGCGGGAATGGACGATTACTTGTCAAAGCCGATCGATCTTGCCCGGCTGGGCGAGATTCTTCGCCGCTGGACAGAAGCCGCTGCAACGGCTGAGAATACCCCCGCACTCCAGTGACGCCGGAGCAAGGCGCCCCATAAGCGTTTTCTACGAGAAGGCTTATGGGGACCGCTGGCCCCGGCTACGGCTCTGAACGGTTGCGCTTGCGTTCCGCCATTACTTGCGACATGTAAGCCCACACTTTCTGGTTACTGTAGGGTTGCATCTGCTGCTGAACGTGAGTTGGCCAGTTTGCACGGTCTTTGTAAAGGTTGTTCAATCCCTTCGCAACTTCCGGATCGCCGCCGGTGAAGCCTTCCACGAGCTTGGTCCAGCGTTCGGCCAGCGCTTGCGCCTTTTCACTGGCGGGATGTTCGTCCAGCGCGGCCTCGACGTCCCGGAAGAGGTCTGACCATTCCTTGCTGACGCGCTCCTGTAACTCCGGCGACCACAAGCGCTTGCGCTCGTCGATTGTCGCGCGAGCCTCTTCGCTGTAATACTTTTTCGCCCACTCTGTGTCACTTTGCATTTCAATCACCTCGATAATTTTTTTTAAAGCTGCAGCGTCAGAGCGTTGACCGGACCGGAGAGCTGTTTCGGCGTCGCGGACCGCGGCGATTGCATTGTCCAGGAGGCGGCGTTTTTCTTCGAGCACGCGCCTTTGTCTAGTTAACGCGTCGGGTAACTCGATTCGCTCTCGAGCCATCAACGTCTTGATCTGCTTCAAAGGAACTCCGAGGAACTTGAGTGCCACGATGTGCTCAAGACGCTCGAGATCACGTGCGGCATACAGCCGGTATCCTGCGCCATTGCGCCTTGGCTTTAGCAGACCAAGACGATCGTAATGGTGCAGAGTCCGAACCGTGACGCCTGCGAGCTTGGCGAAGTCGCGGGCACGATAGGGTTTGTGCTGGCTCTCATCCATTCGAAGGTTCCTTCCTCAAACATCGTCGAGTATGACGTAACGTCAGAGTCAAGCGGAATCTTCACGTGGCCTACTGAACCGCAACTTTATATAGGACGGAAGCGTGGGGCGGCAGGAGGATGTTCAATTTGTCCATGCGTCCGAGGTCCTTCCGCTGCCACAAGTCGCGAACCGTGTAAGAGGTTCCACTCAAGCCTAAGGGTTGCAACGGGTATTGGAGAGTTTGCGACGTGTCGGCCAGATTCGATATCGCGACATAGGCGGTCCCAGGAGTCTCGCTCCCGGCGATCCACACGGCCTCGTTGCCGGTATCAATCGCGGCGTGGCCGTCGATGGAGTGCTGATCGACGGCAAGCACCTCATCGTTTGTGAGTAGCGCGGTTGTCCATGCATCGTTCCGGGTCAAATTGCCGCCCATGACGAGTGGAGAGCGAAAAATAGACCATAGGGTGAGCATGGTCTTCTGCTCGTCGTGAGTGAGAGCCGTCTGGCGGGCATTGCCGAGACCGGGACGCGGGCCCAAATATCCGAGGGGCAGCATGTCCGCGTCGGGCCAGTGACCGATCGCAAGGTGAGGCGCCCAACGCGCAGCGACCGCGAATTGCCCGAGCACGCTTTGCGGCCACTCGCGCTCTGGCCGGGGTCGCCAGCGATCCCAAACGTCATCTGAGATGCGCCACATCTGGGCGTATTGGGCAAGCTCGTCGGCCTTGTCCAGAGGTGCGGGGCCCGGCGATAGGCTGAGGACGATGGGGCGTCGTGTCTTCCTGAGGGCCTCGCTGAACATGCGAATCTCATCCGCTTTATAAGGATGGGAGGCGATGCAATCGACCTTGACGAAATCCACGCCCCAGGTTGCGTAAAGTTTCGCGACCGAGTCATAGTAGGCTTGGCCGGCAGGCGAGGATTTAACGCCAAAGTTGTCGGCATTCCAGGGACACGTGTCGGATTGATCGGCTGCATCGCCGGCGTGATAGCGCGAATCGGCGATAGGAAGATTCTCTGCGACGGCCTGTTTGGGGATGCCGCGCACGATGTGGATGCCAAACTTCAAACCCAGGGCGTGAACCTGTGCGGCTAGCGTTTTGAAACCCGTTTTATCCGCGGCCGAGGGGAAGCGATTGGTGGCGGGAGTGTAACGCCCCATGTCATCGATCACAAATTGAAAGCCGCCCGGCTTGGCTTCCGGGTTTCGCAAATACCAGCCTTCGTCGACGACTACATACTGCCAGCCATGGCGCTTCAGGTTTCGCGCGACCCAGTCGGCATTGGCTTTGAACTCGGGTTCGGTGACGGTCAGGCCGTAGGAATCCCAGCTGTTCCAACCCATGGGAGGTGTAGGGGCGAGTTGCGGCTCTCCGGATGGATCCTCCATCGTGCCGAGCGGAAGGAATGTCGCCACAGCGACAAAGACGAGCAGCCTGAGCATAGGAATCACATTATTCTGTGTTATTCTAATGGAGGTTTCAAGCCAACTTGGGAGGCAAGGGTGAGTTGTCGTCACCTGAGCCGTTTGGACCAGTCCTATTA
>JAVKSW010000251.1:0-4663 GCA_039583505.1 Bryobacteraceae bacterium
GAAGTGCACCAACTCCACGCTGATTACCGCCAAATTGAAAAGCGTTTCGTGAACGCGTTTTTTCCAAGCGACTACGGCCAGAGCAACGATTCCGCCCAGGATCGCCGTGATCAAGAAGATGCCGAGCCACTGGCTGGCCCCGACCATAGCACCCACGGCCGCCATTAGCTTCACGTCACCCGCACCCATCCCGCGAATCAGATATAGGGGCACGTAGACCGCGAGCGAACAAAGTAAGCCGAACGATGCCGCAGTGAGCCCTGGCCAGCCGAAAAGAATCAGATTGGCGGCAAATCCGGCAACCACGCCGCTCACGCTCAGCCAGTTAGGAACACGTCTGAACCGAAGGTCGTAAGCGGCTGCCGGGAGCACGAGCGCCAAAAGTAAAACTTTTAAGAGGGCAGGCATTTCGCAGAGTAACTCATCGGCTGCGCATCGTCATTTCTCGACTGTCCTGACGCGGGCTCGAATTTCAGCCGGTCACCGAGCCGCGTACCGGAGCGTTCAATCGCGCCGGCGTCGAGTTCCAGCACCGAGGAAGCCGCCATACAGATCGAGATGCGCGTCGGCCGCAGGCTGGGAACCAGCTTTCTCACCCGGAGCTCCGCATCGAGGAACACAACGTCAATGGGCAACTTCATGCCGAAGGTGTGAATCGCCTCTGAGGGAGCAATCCACAGCCCCGCTCCTTCTTCCAGTTTCGCGATTCCAAGTAATCCCTGGCGCCGCTCGCCACTGCGTCCCGCCACCCGGATCTGCCGCCCAACGCAGACGCCACGGTCCAGGTTAAGAACCGCATAATAGGGCTCGCCGGCGACCGCGGCATTCTTCCCGTCCTGGTGAACGACCATTTACGAAGGATGGGTCATGTCTTCCGGTTTAACCCGTCTATCGAATTCTTCGGCAGTTAAATACCCGAGCTTTACAGCCGCTTCCCGCAGGCTCGATCCATCGACGTGCGCGGTGTGGGCGATTTTCGCCGCCTTGTCGTACCCTACGACCGGGCTGAGCGCGGTCACAAGCATCAAGGAATTCCGCACGTGATCGTCGATCTGCTCACGATTCACCTCGATGCCTCGCGCGCAGTGCTCGGTGAAGCTTCGGCAGCTATCGGCTAATAAGCGAACGGAGTGAAGAAAGTTATAGACGATCACCGGTTTGAAGACATTCAGCTCGAAGTTACCCTGCGAGCCCGCGAAAGCGATGGCCGTGTCGTTGCCCATCACTTGCGTGGCGACCATGGTGATCGCTTCACACTGGGTCGGGTTCACTTTGCCTGGCATGATGGACGAACCCGGCTCGTTCTCGGGAATGGTCAGCTCACCTAGTCCGCAGCGTGGTCCCGAAGCGAGCCAGCGCACGTCATTGGCGATCTTCATCAGCGAAGCCGCCAAGGTCTTCAGCGCGCCGCTGGCTGCCACCAGTTCATCATGTGCCGAGAGTGCCGCAAATTTATTGGGGTGCGATCGAAAGGGTAGACCGGTCAGCTCCGCAATCCGCGCCGCCGCTCGCTCGCCAAATTCCGGATGCGCATTTAACCCGGTTCCTACCGCGGTCCCGCCAATCGCCAGATCGTACAGCCCGTCCAGCGCGAAGTGCAGACGTTCGATATCGCGATCCAATAACGAGACCCAGCCGGACATCTCCTGGCCCACGGTGAGCGGGGTTGCATCCTGCAAGTGAGTCCGCCCAATCTTGACGACGGTCGAGAACTCTTTCGCCTTCCGGTCAAGCGCGTCACGCAATTCCCGAACCGCCGGAACGAGTCTCCGCTCAACTTGCTCGGCGGCGGCAATGTGCATCGCGGTCGGAAACGTGTCGTTTGAAGATTGGGACATGTTGACGTGATCGTTCGGATGAATGGGCTTCTTGGTTCCCATCACGCCGCCCGCCAATTCAATGGCTCGATTCGAGATCACCTCGTTAGCGTTCATGTTGGTCTGCGTTCCGCTGCCTGTCTGCCAGATGCGCAGCGGGAAATGATCGTCCAGGCGCCCGGAGATCACCTCGTCGGCCGCCTGCGTAATCAGCCGCATCTTCTCTTCGTCCAGGCTTCCGAGTTCCCGATTCACCAATGCGGCGGACTTCTTGAGCACGCCAAACGCGCGAATCAGTTCGGGCGGCATTCTGTCTTGGCCGATATCGAAATGCAGGAGCGATCGCTGCGTCTGCGCACCCCAGTAGCGGTCTCCCGGCACTTCAATCGTGCCCATGCTGTCTGATTCCGTGCGTTTCGAAGCGGCCATCTACTCTATTGTGTAACTTCGGAAAAAATGGGCGCGGTTATGGAATCCGCGCCCAGGAGGAGGCGACCAGCTTGCAGTTTGCCTCTTGGCTCACGGCAGCCGGTCTTTTGGGGAATGTTAAACCGCTACAGTTTTTCGTCTGAGAGCGCGCCGGATGCCACCGCACAAAAGAATAGCCATCCCAGCGCAGGTGAGCGGCAGCGCTCCGGGTTCCGGAGCTGCGTTCAGGCTGCCGTATAAACCGTGATCTTCCACCTCGCCTGTACCGGGAATACCAGCAGCAAAATAGAGCGTATCCATGCCCTGGTTTTGTGCACCGTTCCCGAACAGCAAGCCCCAAAGCCCCGGGATGGCGATCGGATTCCCGTTTACGTCGTCCAGTTGCCCTAAGAAGGCATCTGAATTGGGATCGAACGCATTGATCGTTCCATCGCCGAAATTGCCCACCAGCAAATCCCCTGAAAATGCTCCGAACCCTGACGGTGCAAGAGCGAGTCCCCAAGGAGCGTTTAACGTGCCTCCGCTGGCTAAACGCTTGACAAAGTTCCCGTTCACGTCGAACACGTCGACCAGACCGAAGCCCGCGCCCACAGTTTCATCGCCGGTCCCGTTCGGTTTCGCGTATGTGACATAGAGTTGTCCATTCATATCCGACACGTTGAACGGCGCGTAACCGGCAGGCAGACCTGGGTCGATGAATCGGTTGGAGAGCGTTGTGTTCACGCTGAAGTCGCTGTTGTAGACGTCTACGCGCCCCGTGCCGAAATTCGCGGCGTAAAGCAATCCGCCCGCCGTGTTGATTCCCAGTCCTTTATAGATAGATCCCGCACCGCCCGTTGCTTCTTGAACCGCCGCCGCGCCCCCTGGCCAGCCCGCAATGACTCCGCCCTCCGTACCGAAAATGAAATGCGATCCGCCGAACCCGCTGGTTGAATTGAAGACAATCCCGGTGGGGTTATCCGGAACTCCGACCTGCCCAACCTGTGTACCGGAACCGTTGTAAAAAGTGGAAAGCGCCGTGTGATTATCGGCCACCCAAATAGGACTGCCGGAACTCGCCGCAAGCCCCCACGGATTAAGGAGACCGGCTTGTTGGTGAACGGCAACACCCGAAAGATCAGAAACGAGATTGGTCTGAAAATATGAATTCAGGTTATCTCCCGAAGCGATCACTGCGCCGCAAAATAAAAGCAACACTCCCGCTGCACTAACTCTTGACATATACGTGCTCCTCTTGTTTTGTTTTGCACCGTGGCGTGAATTGCGGCCACCTCGGTGCTCGGTTAGAAGACGTCAGTTCTAAAAGACTGCACGTAAAACAGTTGTAAATATGTTTAGTGCCACGAAAGACGGCCCGCGATCCCGCTTTCTCCACTAATCCGAGGAGGTACATTGAACGGAGAAAGCGTTGTACGATATACGTCAACGATGTAAAAGTTTTGTAAAAGCTCAGTTAGACAGCACCTTTCGCTTCTCTTAAAACTCACAATGGTCAAGGTGGCCGCATCTAAGTCCGGTCTAAATGCAGAAAATCCTTATTGTTGACGACGATGCAGAACTGCGTGAGACGGTTAGTATTTTGCTCGAGCGCGAACGTTTTGTACCCATTCAGGCGGTTGACGGGCAATCCGGCCTGGAGAAGGCACTCTCCATCAAGCCGAGCCTCGCGATCGTGGATCTTCGTCTCCCGGGAATGAGCGGCATTGAATTGTGCAAACAGCTGCGTGCCAACCGAGTTGCGACACCGATTATCGTTCTAAGTGCGGTAGGAGATGAAGTAGACAAGGTCTTGCTTCTCGAGATCGGCGCAGACGATTACGTCGTTAAGCCTTTTGGCACAAGAGAGCTGCTTGCCCGCATACGAGCCGTTCTAAGACGGAGCGGTGACGAGTGGACACGCAGTGTCCGCTTTGGCGAGGTGGAAATCGACATCGAGCGGCGCACCGTAACGCGCGAGAGCAAGGAGGTAAAGGTTACTCCGGCCGAATATAACCTACTCCTGTTCTTTTTGCAGAACGCCGAGCGCGTGCTCACTCGTGACTTGATCCTGAATTCGGTGTGGGGCTATGAGTATTACCCAAACACCAGAACTGTGGACGCGCACGTAGTAAAGCTTCGACAGAAATTTGAGAAAGATCCCGCGATTCCGAAGCACTTCCTTACCATTCACGGCGTTGGCTATCGTTTTTTGCCCTAGAGATGCCGCCGTCAGTCAAGGTAGTTGTCATCGTCGAAGATACGCAAAGCATCGGGTTGTCTCTCGCAGTTGCGATCGAAAGCATTCCTGGCGTGAAGCCGCTGCTGGTCCAGAATCCGAGAGCCGCCTTGCGCCTGTTTACGTCTCCCGATTCTCAAATTGCGGCAATTGTGACAGATCTTCACCTTCCTTTTCTTGACGGCTTCGAACTGATCCGGGA
>JAVKSW010000252.1:0-4656 GCA_039583505.1 Bryobacteraceae bacterium
GTGCTTTCCGCGATGCGATCAAAGTTCGGCGGCCACGTCGAGCGCGCAAGCGGGGGCTGAGCGACAGGCCGGGAGGGCGCCAAGACGGATTGGGAGTAATTGTAACAAAAAATCAGGGGCAGCGTCTACATAAACCCTTGGCGTTAGGTACTTCGGGGGTTTTACGGGTATACTCCACGAGTGTTGAAGATTCTCTCGTGGAAAACCCCCACACGTCTGCTGGTTTTGGCGGTGCCGATTTGCGCGCTAAATGCCGCAGCGACAGAGCTGTACAACAATCTCTCCGGGCCTGCGACCGGACTCCAATTGGTCGCTGGTCCCAGTCCCATCATTCCTCTGATGGTGGGGGATTCGTTCTCGACGGATGGTAACGCCTATCAATTGACAGCCGTTACGTTGTCGTTTCAAGGAACCTTCAATGGCACTAACGGCTTCGTCCCAGACCCCATCGGATCGAACAACCTCTACCTCTACAACAGCACCAATGGCGCACCGCCCGTTCCGGATACGAGCAAACCGCCTGTCCTGTTGGGAAGCTTAGCCGATGTAAATGTGCCTGGATCGCCCGGTACCGCGGCTCCGTACACCTTTGTGCCGTTGTTGCCGGTCGGGCTGGCACCGAATACGCGGTATTGGATTGCGCTGGGCGGCACCTGTGTGGCGCCCCCGGGTTCAATGTGTGCAGATGCGAACTGGTCATTTGGAGATGGTACGGGAGTGGGAGTTGCGGGGGAGTATCACGGCGACAATTTCAATCCGTCTACCAAGAGCACGACTGTGGACTGGACCCCGGATACATCTCTCAATGACGTGAGAGGAAGCTTACCATACCTTATGGAGGTTCAAGCCCAACAAACTCCCGAACCATCGACCTTTGCTTTTGGCGCCAGTGGCCTGGCAGGATTATTGGCTGTCTTCCGCCGCCCCGCGCGACGATAAGTCTGGAAACACCGATGTCCCTGGTTTCCAGGCGGAAGCTTCTCGTCAGCTCGGCAGGTCTTGCGTGGCCGGCGCTCTTTCAGCAAACGAATCCCCCGGGAAGAAGTTAAAGGTGGTAGTTACCGGCGGTCATCCGGGCGACCCTGAATACGGTTGCGGCGGCACGATTGCCCGGTATACCGATTCGGGGCACGAGGTAACTCTGCTATACCTCAACCGCGGTGAGAAGGGCTGCCCATCGCAAACTGCGGAGGCGTGTAGCGGGATTCGGGTTTCCGAAGCGCGACGAGCCTGCGACATCCTAAAAGCGCAGCTGAAGTTCGCCGGACAGGTTGACGGGGAAGCGGTTGTGAATGCGGCGACGTATGACGCCTTTTACCGGCTGGTCGAATCCGAAAGCCCTAACGTAGTCTTCACGCATTGGCCGATCGACAATCACCGCGACCATCGTGCGATATCGATGCTGGCCTATGATGCATGGTTGCGGATGGGCAAGAGCTTCGCGTTGTATGATTACGAAGTCTCAGACGGCGAAGACACGCTGATGTTCGCGCCGACGGACTACGTCGATATCAGCGGAACGGAAATGCGCAAGCGGGCGGCGTGCTATGCGCATGCTTCGCAGTCGCCCGAAAAGTTCTACACGTTGCAATCGCAGATCGCACGCTTCCGCGGGATCGAAAGCGGCCACGGAAAGGCGGAAGCGTTCGTCCGGCACGTACAAAGTGTGAGCAATCTGCTCCCGTGACTCTACTCAAGCTCCGGGCCGGTGGGTGTAATTCTCACGGACATGATGTGAGTCGCGAAGACGCGCGCGCCGAGGAACGCGACCTCGACGATTTCGCCGTGCTGGGTGGCTGGACGCTGGTACTGATCGAAGACAAGGTTTCCCAGCGAATAGAAGATCATTCCTCCGCGATAATTTTCTACGGGCTGCACGACATGGGGATGGTGACCGACGACCAGCGCGGCTCCGGCGTCGATGGCGGCGTGGGCAAAAGCGACCTGCGCTTTGGATGGCGCGGGCCGGTATTCGATGCCGTTGTGCATGGAAACGATCACCACGTCGGCACGCGTTCGCAGCGCTGCAACGTCGGCGCAAAGAGCGTTGGTGTCAGTCAGCGCGATGCGGGTATCGATGTCGTGCCAGTTGCCGTTTTGCTGATCGAAGGTGTAGCCGAGAAATCCAAAGCGGATTCCATGGCGCACAAGAACAACGCCTTGATGGGTTAGCGCTTCCGATTCGCTGCTGCCGAGCGGGGCGATTCCATGCGATCGCAGCCAACGGACGGTAAATTCAACGCCCCGCGGTCCGCAATCGCGGGAGTGATTGTTGGCGGTGGAGGCAATAGAGACTCCGGCGAGTTGCAATCCGGCGATGGTCTCCGGAGGCGCGTGGAAGATCAATCCACCTTCGTAATACGGGCCGCGATCGGAGAACGGAGATTCCAAGTTGATGAAGGTGATATCGGCGGCCGACAGCAGAGGAGCAATCTTGCGAAACGGCAGCGCCGGATCGTGAGCGGCGAGGATCTGGCGGCGCACCCCGCGCGACAGCATCACATCGCCTGCGAACAGCAGACGATTATAGACGGGTTCAGGAGGAGCGGAGGGTGACTGTGAAGAGGCGCTGCCGATAATCGCCGTGAAGCAAGCGAGCAGAGCCAGACAGAACGCGAAACGCACTATAGCTTCGACGCAGCGGCTTTATCGAGAAACCAGACTGCGCGGCCGGAACCTCGCGTGGCGATTTGACAGGGGAACTGGAACGGATCTTCCGGACCGTTCAGGACGTTGTTCACAGCTTCGGCCTTATCGGCGCCGGCAACCTGCAAAACGGTACAGCGCGCGGCGATCAGAACGCCCGGAAGAAGGGTGACACGATGGCTGTTCAGTTTCGGCACCCAAACCGCTGCGGCAATGCCGGTCCGATCGGCGATGAGCGGGTCACCCGGGAAGAGGCTGGCGGTGTGAGCGTCGGGTCCGATGCCGCGATGAACAACATCGAACGAGGGCAGGGCGTGCTCATCGAGTTGGAAAAACTGCCGGATCTCGCCGATATAACGAATCGCCGCCTCGTCCGGAAGAAGCTCGCCGTGGATCCGATGGATGTTGTGAGGCGGAACCTTGGCGGGAGTGAGCAGCATTTGGTTGGCAAGTTTAAAATTACTCTGATCGTCGGTGGGCGGAACGCATCGCTCATCTACCCAGAAAAAATGAATTCGTGCCCAATCGAAATCGGCCTTGGCCATGAAGGCGAAAAGGTGCTTTGGCGTGGTGCCGCCGGAGATGGCGATGGTGGCGCGCGGCTGGATCTTTAATGTCTCCTCAAGCTCCTGCAGGACGTGTGCGCCACAGAGCTGCGCCGATTCTTGCGGCGTGTCCCGCGTGCGAAGATCTGCAGCGCTCACCGGAGCAACTCCTGCGCGCGCGCGAAAGCTGAATTGAACGAAGGATCAGAACCGAGGACCGAAAGCTCCTCGTTCATGAGGGTGTAGAGGCTGGGCGCAGTAAATGCGTAGGTACGCTCGCGACCATTCGTACTCTGAAGCTTCATACATTCACAACCAGTTCGTTCGAAGTCAATCCGCTCAGTGGGAGAGTGCAGCGTAATCCGGTGCAGGCCGGGGCCAAAACCCTGCGCCTTAACGAACGACACTTTGGCGTGGTGTGCCGCCGATAGCCAGCCAGCCGCGTAGAGCGAGGAAGCGGTGGGGCGCGCATCGGTGTAGGCGATCTCCACGGTATGGAAGTTGGAGAGCTTGTTCTCTCTGGCGGGGTTATCGAAGAGTTGCGCAATGGGCTCTCGCCAAGGAGTAAGGCGAGTCCACTCGAGATCTGCGATGACGCGGGCGTGGCTGCCAAGGCGCGCGATCAGATCGAACGCGCTAATTGCGTCTTCACCGGCGGTATCGATGATCAGCTTGGTGGAGTGATCGATGACTGCCTGCAGGCCCGCTTTCTCGTCCTGCATGGCGAACGGGCTGAGAGCGGCTTTGTGCCGGCACCAGAAGATGACAGGCAGGTCGGCCGCGGTCAAGCCGGCGAGAATCGGTCCCAGCTTGGGCCAATCTTCGGGCCGGGCGGTAATCTCAATCTGCTCGCAACAAATTTGCTGGGCTTTTCCGAAGGGCTTCCAACACTGTGCCAGAACGCGAGCTTCCAGCCCTTTCTCCGCCTGAGGAGAAACGGCGAGGACGATTCCCCGGCTAGGATGCTCGCGCATCAGCTCCGAGATGGTTTGGGAAGCGGAGAAGCCGCCATCCGCATCGTCGGTGGCGATCACCAGCGTCATGGCGCAGGCTCGAAGCACAGTGGGCTTGCCTTGCTGCTTCTCCTCGTGGCCGAGCGAGGTCCACAACTTGCCAAGACCCTTGAGAATCTGCGCGGGTTGGGCGGGCGAGATTATGGAGCTGCTCATGGAATCCTCCAGACGTGTCCCTGGCGAGCGAGCATGTCATCGGACGCCTTCGGTCCCCACGATCCAGCGGGATAGTTTGGAAAGTCGAACTGGGCATGGCCCCAGACGTCGAGGATAGGTTGAACGATCTGCCAACTTGCCTCGACCATGTCCTGACGCGTATAGAGCGTCGGGTCGCCGGCCATGGCATCGAGCAGTAGAGTTTCGTAAGCCGTAGGGGAGCGCTCACCGAAGCTCGAGCCGTAGTTGAAATCCATGGAGACCGGGCGTACGCGCATGCCGCTTCCGGGACTCTT
>JAVKSW010000253.1:0-4646 GCA_039583505.1 Bryobacteraceae bacterium
GAACCTCGAACGGAACCACGGCGGTTGCCGCGGGCCCGCGGAATGGCGCGGGAACCGCGACTCACAAGCCGAAAGCGGCCAGGGCGCCGAAGGTGACTCGACCGGCAGTAGCGCCTAAGGCGAAGGCTGCCGCGCGCTAAACCGAAAACAAACAGGTTGTACGAAAACGGGAGGGCTTGACCGCTCTCCCGTTTTTTGTTTCCTTGCCTCCGCTGAGCTCGAGCGGCTACAGAATGGCGCCTACGACAGCGCCCAACAGCAAAGGTCCGACATGAGCCGCGGCCATCACGAGGCCGCCTGCGCCGGCAAGAAATCCAAATATGGGCAACCCGGTGAGAACGGTAGCAAGAAAGAAGAAAGCGACCGCGAACACAATCCCCGGCAACAGCACAGCCAGAACGGCGTTGCCCAACGTTCCAGCTTTCCTTCCTCCCACGAAGCCGGCGATCAGCGGACCCAGGAGCGGGAGCCAAAACAACAGAATGGATAAAACAAACATCCAGAGAATTGCGCTTCCGATGCTGCCCGGGCGATTTGCCATCTGACCAGTCTCTCACCAGTTAAGCGGCTCACCCAACGCTGATAACATCGAATTCGCCGAACCGAAATGCCGGAAGGCACGTCGTACACGCAATGAGCATCTTCGGGCAGGACCTGAAATACGCCACGCGCACGCTGCTGCACAGCCCCGGATTCGCCGCCGCCGCGCTGCTTTCGCTGGGGCTTGGTATCGGCGCCAACACCGCAATCTTTACTCTCACGAACGCGGTGTTTCTGCACCCTCTGCCCGTGAAAGATCCGTCGCGCGTGCTGGAACTCTACACCGTGGACCACGCGACGCGCACGGCGGCCCCGAATCTGACGCGCACGCCGATGTCGTACCCGAACTTTGTCGATTTTCGCGAACAGAATAAAGTCTTTTCGGGATCGGCTGGCTTCACGCAGGCCGGGGTCACTCTCACCGGCTTCGGGAAACCGCTGCAACAACCCGCCTTTCTCGTCTCCGCCAATTATTTCGAGGTGTTGGGTGTGCCCGCGGAGACGGGACGCATGTTTCGTCCCGACGAAGATAAGACCCCGGGCGGAAACCCGGTAGCAGTCCTGAGCTACACGCTGGCACATCGCCTCTTTGGCAGCGCCGCTGCCGCCGTCGGGCGCACAGTAAACCTCAACGCCGTTTCTTACCAGGTGATTGGTGTTGCGCCGCCCGATTTCAAAGGAACGCTCACGGTGGGCGCTCCCGATGTGCTGTGGCTGCCGCTCAGCATGCACGCACAGGTCTTCCCGTCCTTCATCGATCAGTTCTTTCATGCCCGTCGCTTCCGTTTTCTCAGCGCATTCGGACGCCTGAACCCAGGTATTACCGACGGCCAGGCGCTCGCCGCGCTGCGCACGATTGCCGCCGGCCTCGAATCTGCTTACCCGGCCGATAATCGCGGACGCACTGTCGAGATGGCGCCTCTGAGCCAAGCCGCTCTCGGTTTTCTGCCGCGAGGCCAGACCACCGCGGCGGCTATCGCGCTGAGCGCGGCCGTTGGCTTCGTATTGCTGATCGCGTGCGCGAATATTGCAAACTTATCGCTAGCGCGGGCAACCAGGCGATCCCGCGAGATGGGCATCCGTATGGCTCTTGGCGCTGCTCGCGGCAGACTCATCCGCCAGCTTCTGACGGAAGCGGAACTCCTGGCGATCTGCGGCGGCGCACTGGGTATCGGTATCGGTTGGCTTGGCGCGAGAGTATTGTGGGCGTTCCGGCCGGCGTTCCTCGTCCGCAGCGAAATCGACCTGCACCCCGATTTGCGCATCTGCTTATTCACGGCGGGAGTCAGCGTGTTGACTGGCCTGTTGTTCGGAATCGTACCTGTGTTTCGCGCCTCCGTGCCGGATCTCACCAGGATTCTGAACAGCACGGGCCGCGGCAACATACAGGGAGGCGCACGCAACCGGCTGCGAAGCGGGCTGGTGGTCTGCGAGATGGCGCTCGCACTGGTCGCATTGGCCGGCGCGGGCCTTTTCATCCGCAGCATGCAGCGCGCGCAACGCATCAACCTCGGATTCGATACGCGCAACCTTTGCCTCTTCGGTTTTGACCTCTCCTCCGAACACATGACCCCTGACCATGGCCGCCAGTTTCTGCGTTCCGTGGTTGAAAAGGTCAGCAGTGTCCCGGGCGTGGCGTCCGCATCGGTGGCCGGGAGTGCGCCGCTCGGCGGTGGTTTTCTGCAGACTACATTTCGGGAAGGCGATCCGGCCGATGCACGGCTTGGATCCCTTGTCCTCACTTTCCCCGTCGCCCCGGGCTACTTCGATACACTGCGCATTCCTTTGCTCGAAGGGCGCGTCATCAACGCCTTCGATCGAGCGGCGTCGAAACCGGTCGTCGTCATTTCCGAGGCAATGGCGCGGGATATGTGGCCCGGTCAAGACGCGTTGGGCAAGCGAATCCATTTCGCCACCGCAACCGGTATGTGGGAAGTCGTGGGCGTGGTCAAGAACACCACCGTTATCCAGGTGGGTGAGAAACCGCAGCCTGTCGCGTATTTTGCGTTCGACCAGAACTACCAATCGACAGCCGTCGTACTCGTTCGCACGTCTGTCGATCCCGGGCGCATTCTGCCGGCCGCCATGGCTGCCGTGCAATCACTGGATCGGGATCTTGCGCTGTTGAATCCTGCAACCATGGGGACTCGCATCCGGCAGGCGCTGTGGGCTCCTCAGATGGCCGCCGCGCTGTTCGGATTATTCGGCCTGCTCAGCATGGTGCTGGCAGTCATTGGGGTTTACGGCGTGATGGCGTATATCGTTCTGCAACGCACCACGGAAATCGGCATCCGCATGGCTCTGGGTGCGCATCCCTCCGATGTTCTGCGGATGGTGGTCGGACACAGCATGCGGCTCGCAGTCGCCGGAATCGTGGTGGGCCTTTGTGCGGCGTTCGCGCTGACTCGCCTGGTTACCGATCTTCTTTTCGACGTATCGCCGAACGATCCCGAAACCTATGCGATCGTAGCCGCAGTGCTCGCCGCAACCGCGCTCCTCGCAGGCGGTGTCCCGGCTTGGCGCGCCTCCCGGATCGATCCTGTTTCCGCCTTGCGACAGCAGTAAACTCGACCGTCTCTGTTCACCCGCCCGACTGCCCTTCGTCCTCCAGACGCGGCGGAGTAGCGTGTTCCGTAGTCTGCCCTTTGATCTGCTCTCTCAGGCGATCGGTGTCGTTCGGATCGAGCAGCTCGGGATTTTCATGCTCGAGCGCCGGGTCCGGCTCGCCAGGTTTGGGTTGGGGTTCGACAGTCATCCTTCGAGTGTGCCTGAATTAGATTATGAACCTGACGCCCTTCCTACTCGATCAATGGCTCGAACAGAAAAATTCTGCCGATCCGCCCATTGAGTATGACCTCGGATCGAGCACTGGCCCCGTCTGGATCTTACGTGAATTGCTGGCCTTAGCCGGAAACGTCGAATCCGAACGTCTGCTCGATACAAAATTGTTTTACACCAGCCCCGCGGGATCGCCAGCCCTGCGGCAGGCTATCGCCGGCCTGGAGGGCGTCGATGCATCCGAAGTGCAGGTTGTGACCGGGGCCGCCGAAGCGCTTCTCATCCTCTTTTTCCTCGCCGCCGAGCCCAACGCAAATGTAGTGCTTCCCAGCCCGGGATTTCCGACTAATATGGCATTGCCCGATGGCTTAGGAGTGGAAACGCGGTTTTACACTCTGCGCGCGCAAGATCAATTCCGCATCGATCTCGATGAGATTCGCGCTCTGGTCGATCGCAACACGCGGTTCGTACTTGTGAATTCGCCGCACAATCCGACCGGCGCGGTTCTGACTCCTCGCGAGATGCAGACGGTGCACGACTTCTGCGCCAACCGCGGCGTGCAATTCGTGTGCGACCAGGTTTACCACCCCATTTATCATGGCGAGCCGAGGCAATCCGCAGCCGCCCTCCCGCATGCCACGGTACTGGGGGACTTCTCGAAGGCCCTGTGCCTGAGCGGTCTACGTGTGGGATGGATTGTCGAACACGACCCACACCGCCGCGAGCGGTACCTGAACGCACACAGTTATTTCACGGTCAGCAATAACGTTCTTGGCGATGCGTTGGCTGCACTGGCGCTGCAGCATAGCGAGACCATCTACGCACGCGCGCGGCAGGTAGCGCAAACCAACCTGGCGCGACTCGATCAGTTCTTCGGGGAGTTCGGCGACGTGCTTCGCTGGGTCCGTCCACTTGGCGGCATGACCGCATTTCCGTGGCTCCCGGACGGAGTCGATACTCGTGAGTTCTGCCGCAGACTGGCAGCACGGGGCGTGTTAGTTGCACCCGGCGATTGTTTTGGCATGCCCTCTCATTTCCGCATCGGCTTCGGCACAAGCGGTACGCAGTTTCCACTTGCGATGGAGCGCTTCGCTGAGTTTCTTCGTAGCCCAGTGGCCGTTTGAAGAAGTCTGAGATCAGGCCCAGAGCCGCCGCTGCACTTCCGCAAATTTTCGCACGATCTCTTCTTCGAGCGCATGCCGGCCGTCGCGGATAACCTGCGCGCCGTTAACAAACACATCCCGGATGGCACTTCGATTAGTCGAAAAAACAATGTTAGCGAGCAGCGATTGCTCGTCGGCGCCCGCGATGGATGCGTCGTTCAGATC
>JAVKSW010000254.1:0-4642 GCA_039583505.1 Bryobacteraceae bacterium
TTGTTGGATATCTCGCGGTGTACCGGATCTTAATGCGCCGCTCGCGGCTGCTGCTCGCCAGGCCGTGGGCGCCGCATCACAAAGGGAAGCGGAGTGAGGCACAGAACGATTACAGACATGATCCAAAAGCTGTTCTTGAAACTCAGCGCACCCGCTTGTGCCTGCACAGTCTGGTACGCCATGGCCATCGCTTTTTGTGTTGCGGTCACCGCATCATAGCCTTGCGACATAAACATCGCTTTGAGGCCGCGGAGAAACTGCTCGAAGTTGGCGTCCCCCGCGCTGGTATGTGCAGCAAACGCCTTCTGATGGGTTTGATTCTGGCGGGCGATGAAGGTGCTGAGTAGAGAAGTTCCGATGCTGCCGCCCAGATTGCGAGCGAAATTGGAAAGACCCGAAACCTGGTTGTTCTTCTCGCGCGGTACCCCGATGTAGTTCAGCGTGCTGATGGGGATGAAGACGAACGCCATCGGCAGGACTTGAATAATTCGCAGCAAAACGATGGTTCCGAAATCGATGCCGGGATAGATGATCGTCATTAAGTGGAGGGTGAGCGCCATGCTGAGGAAGGCACTCGCGACAAGCAGCCGCGGGTCAATCCGGGTGCCGGTAATCCGGCCGGCGATGGGCATCATCAGCATCAGCGCGAGTCCGCCGGGCGAGAGCGCCATACCGGCTCGCTCCGCTGTGTAGCCGAGGCTGGTCTGGAGGAATTCCGGAATCAAAACTGTGGAACCAAATAGCACGATTCCCAGAATGAACGACAAAAATACGGCAGTGCCGAAGTTGCGGTTCTTCAACAGGCGCACGTCCACGATGGGAGCCTCGTGGAACCATTCCCACAGAAAAAACGCAACCAGGACCGGCACGCCGATGCTGAACATTGTCGTGATCAGCGGCGAGCCGAACCAATCGTCTTCCTGCCCTTTATCGAGGACGAACTGGAAACAGGCGACGCCCAACACGATGAGCGCCAAGCCGATGTAGTCGATGCGAATGCCGGCGTTCTGCTCCTGTTTGAGCCACGGCGGATCTTCCACTAGCCGGTGGGTCAAGTACAGCGACAGGAGTCCGACGGGAAGGTTGATGAAGAAGATCCAGTGCCAACTGATGTTGTCGGTGATCCAGCCGCCGAGAGTGGGGCCGATGGCGGGTGCGACCACGACCGCCATGCCGTACATGGAAAAAGCCATGCCGCGCTTCTCGACCGGGAATGAATCGGCGAGAATGGCTTGCTCGGAAGGTTGCAGCCCTCCGCCTCCGACACCTTGCAGAACGCGCGCGACGATAAGCATGGGAAGGCTGGTGGACAGTCCGCAGAACAGGGAACAGACGGTAAAGAGCGCAACGCAGGTCATATAGAACCGCTTGCGCCCGAAGACCGTGGAAAGCCAGCCGGAGACCGGAAGCACAATGGCGCTGGAGACCAGATAGCTGGTAAGAATCCAGGTCGATTCCTCATATGTGGCGCCGAGCGAACCTGCGATGTGGGGCAAGGAAACGTTCGCGATGGAAGAATCCAGCACTTCCATGAAGGTCGCGAGTGTAACCGTCATGGCGACGATCCACGGGTTATGCGACGGTTTCCAGTCGTAATGGGTTAAGGCTGGTTGCGAAGCCACGGGGTGCTTAGCCTCCGATCCGCACTTGGGGCTCAACCGACATGCCGGGCCGCAAGCGGTCCAGACGCGGCTGATCAGGCTTGAAGCGGATTCGCACGGGAATGCGTTGCACCACCTTCACGTAATTGCCGGTAGCATTTTCGGGAGGCAGGATGCTGGTGACCGAACCAGTGGAGCCCGCGATGTTTTCAACGTATCCATTGAAATCCTGTTTCAGAGCGTCCACGTGGATGGTGACAGGCTGCTGAGGCCGAATATTGCGAAGCTGAGTCTCTTTGAAATTGGCGGTGACCCAAACGTCCGCAATCTGAACGATGTCCATGAGCTGCTGACCGGCCGAGACGTGTGCGCCGACTTCGGCGGAGCGCTTCATCACAATGCCGGAAACGGGCGCGACAAGTTTGCAGTAGCTGAGCTTGAGGCGTGCTTCCTCGACTTGCGCCTCGGCGTTTTGAGCGCTGGCTTGATTGGATTGAACGGTGGCCCGGCGGATGGCAATCTGTTCCGGCGCATTGCGGCGGTATTGCGATAACCTGCTCTGCATCTCCTGCAGTTGAGCTTTTCTTTGATCCACGGTCTGTGCGGCGGCCTGAAGACTGGCCTGAGCGCCCGTAACGGTGGCGGCTTGGGCCTTCGCAGTAGCGGCAATCTGGTCGTATTCCTGTCGCGAAACCTCTTCTTTGGCAATCAGCAAGTTGTAGCGCGCAAGGTCCGCTTGCGCTCTGGCGTTGTTGGCTTCCGATTCGGTCAGCTTCGCGGCAGCGGAGGCGCGATCCTGTTCGGCAGCGGCGAGAGCGGCGCGGGCATTTGCCACGTCGGCTTCGCCGGTGGAAATGTTGGTGATGTTTTCGGTTTGCGTGATCGGGACATTCGGCTGTTGCGCAATGACCAGGCTGCGCGCCTGCGCCAGTTGAGCGAGCACCTGGTCCAGAGCAGCCTGATAATCGCGGGGATCGAGATCGACAAGCGGCTGGCCGGCTTTGACGACTTCGTTGTCATCTACGTAAACGTGCGTGATGGTGCCGTCGACGCGCGGGCTGACGGGGTTCATGTGGGCATCGACCTCGGCATCGTCAGTGGATTCAAACTGCCGCACGTGAAGCCAATACAGCAGGCCAGCAGCGCCGATGACCAACAGAACCAGAAAGAACACGGTGAAAGCCTTGCGGCGTCCGCGGCCGACAGGCTGTTTCGTGTCCGTGGGCTTGCTGTCGCGGGCTGGGGGCATCGCCGGCGTTGTTTCTGTCGCTAGCTCTTGCGGAGCGCTCATGAGGACATGCCTCCTAGCAGATCCGGCAAGTCGGCTTCGGCTTCGCCGGTTGCTCGGGCTAAAGTGATTTTCGCGAGGTTGAAGGAAAAGAGACTGGAGATGTAGTCGCTCTCGGCTCCGGCAACCTGTTCCTGCGCCTGCACAACCTCGACAGTTGTTGCGACTCCGGCATTGAAACGATCGCGCGCTTCGGCGAGAGTTTCATTGGCATAGTCGCGGTTCGTGGCGGCGAGACCGAGTTGTCCCATGGCGGTCTGCAATTCGATCATCGCGGTGCGCACCTCCTGCTCGACTTGTCCACGCTGGTCCGCTAATTCTGACTGACGCTGGCGGAGCGTGGCCTGGGCCTGCTGAATGTCGCCTTTGATGCGACCGCCTTCCCAGAGCGGAAGATTGACCGCCCCGGTGACTGAGAACACGCCATGAGTGGACGCCGGGTTGGGACCGATGACACCATAGTCCCCGTTGAGAGATACCGAAGGAAGACGCTCCGCGTGCGCAGCCGAAAGGACGGTTTGGGCAGCTCGTACCTGAGCTTCGGCCGCCGCAAGATCGGATCGGTGCGCGAAGGCATGCTGGACGGCAACGGCAGTGTCGGGAAGCGTCCGCGAGGCGTTATGGGAGCCGAGGGCATCGGTAAGGATCAGGTCACGATCGAGCGGAAGACCGATGAGACGTGCAAGCGCGATCTTCTGCTTACGCAGATCGGCTTCGACGGAACTGAGGCGCTGCCGTTGCGTCTGGAGTTCGACCAGGCTGCGCATTACATCGATGCGGGCGTTTGTTCCCGCCTCTTTTCGAATCACAGCCTGGTTGTAGACGGCTTGTGCATTCCCCACCTGCGCCTGCTGTGAGGTCACGCGGGCAGCCGCGGCGGCTGTTTGCAAGTAGGTTCCGCCGACGGCGAGGACCACCAGCTCGCGCGCATCTTTTGCCGACAGAACCGAGGCTCGCTCGCTTTCTTTGCTGGCTTTCCAATTGCGGCGCTCGACGAGATCGAGAACCGATTGGCTGAGCGTTCCTTGCGCTTGCGAATAAGCGAATGGACCAACGACAGTTGGGATGCTGATGTTGAAACCTGGCCCGGGTTTGAACTGAAATCCGTAGGCCGCGAGGTCAATCTGAGTGACGGTTTCGCTGGCATTCAGCGCGAGGTTCGGCAGCAGGGCGCTGAGGGCTTGAATCCGTTCGGCGCGCGCGGCGCTGACCGAGTTGTTGGCCGATATAGGGCCGAGGTTGGTTGCCAACCCGCGGCGGACAGCTTCGGTAAGCGTCAGAGAAATGGCGCCGGCGGGCACATCAGTAGCGGGCACGCTGCCCTGGTAGCTGCCGGTAACCTGAACCGAACTGGAGATGGTGGCGACACCCGCGGCGCCGCTCGCGGATTGCTGAGCTGCGACCGCGCCGACCTGGGTGCGACCGGATTGCGGCAACACAGCCGGCCGAGCTGGCCCGGTGGGTGCGCCGGCGGGAGATAACTGCGCGTAGCCGGCGACAGCCGCAAAGCACCCGCACAGAACACCTTGTCGAACCCGACCCAACACATACATACATGTATCACATTTGATACGTCTGTGTATATAATTGGCGAGAGCTGCAAGATGAGAGATCGCGCTTCCGGCAACAAACATCAGCAACATAGCGAGGCGACACGCCGCAAGCTGCTGAAATCCGCGCGGCGGGTGTTCGCGCGCGACGGCTTTGAAGCCGCGCGGATCGAAGATATTGCCCAGGACGCCGGCCATACCCG
>JAVKSW010000255.1:0-4621 GCA_039583505.1 Bryobacteraceae bacterium
CATCTGAGTTAATCGGCGCACTCTTCGAGCTGGAGATGTCGGGCCTCATCCGGCAGCTCCCGGGTAAGAACTTCGTCAAGGTGTGGTAAAAGGGTAGCGTTCTCTTCAGGGACTCCGCGCTCACCTCGTATCGTGGAGCGTAGCCTGGAATCCAAACACGTAGGAGTATTGGACAGAAATCAAGGTATGGCTAAATCGCTCGTCATCGTCGAATCCCCGGCGAAGGCGAAAACCATTGGGAAGTATCTGGGCAAACAGTACGTCGTCAAAGCCTCGTTAGGGCACGTGAAAGACCTGCCTAAAAAAGATCTGTCGGTGGATGTAGACCGGGATTTTACACCTCACTATGAGGTCATCGAGGGCAAGAAGAAGCTGATTGCCGAGCTGAAGCAGGCTGCCAAGGCCGTAGATTCCGTCTACCTGGCCGCCGACCCTGACCGCGAGGGAGAAGCTATCTGCTGGCACCTGCAAGAGGAGCTTGAATCGAAGAAAGCAGGGAAGCCTGCTATTTTCCGCGTGATGTTCAACGAAATCACCGCCAACGCGGTGAAGCGAGCCTTCGATAAGCCGCTGGCCGTCAACGTGAACCTGGTCGAGGCACAGCAGGCGCGCCGAGTGCTGGACCGGCTGGTCGGTTACAAGATCTCCCCGCTGTTATGGGACAAGGTGCGCCGCGGATTGTCGGCCGGCCGCGTTCAAACCGTGGCGCTGCGTGTGATCGTCGAACGCGAGCGCGAAATCCGGGCGTTCCAAAAACAAGAATATTGGACCATCGACGTTGGGCTGAACGCCAAGAAACCGCCTGTTCTAACCGCTCACCTCAACAAGCGCGCCGATCAGACTCCGCAAATCGGCAACGAAGAAACCGCCAACGGGATTGTCGCCGACCTCGAGGGCGCATCCTATATAGTGCGCTCGGTTGCGACCCGCGAAAAGCGGCGCAACCCGGTACCTCCCTTCATCACCTCCACCCTCCAGCAGGAATCCTCGCGTAAGCTGCGCTTTAGCGTTAAGCGAACCATGATGCTTGCGCAGGGTCTGTATGAGGGCAAAGAAATCGGCAGCGAAGGCTCGGTTGGCCTCATCACGTACATGCGCACCGATTCCACCCGCGTTTCAGAAGACGCTTTGACCGAGCTCCGCGGCTTCGTTTCGGAGCGTTACGGAAAAGAATATCTTCCCGAATCGCCCAACGTCTATAAAACCAAGAAGGACGCGCAAGATGCCCATGAGGCGATCCGTCCCACTTCGGTTCTGCACACGCCTGACTCGCTCGAAAAATATCTTGCCGAAGATGAGCTGAAACTCTATCGGCTGATCTGGATGCGCTTTTTGGCCTCCCAGATGAATCCGGCCGTGTTTGACCAGACCACCATCGATATCGCCACTAAAGGCAAGAGCAATGTCGATTACCTGTTCCGGGCCACCGGTAGCGTGCTTAAGTTCGACGGCTTCCTGAAAGTCTACGAAGAGGGGAAAGATCAAAAGGACGACGAGGACGAGGACCTCAAACACAAACTCCCCGCTGTCAGCGAAGGCGAGGTTTTACGCTTCAAGGAAATCCGCCCGGAGCAACACTTCACTGAACCGCCGCCGCGCTATAACGAGGCCACGCTGGTCAAGAAACTCGAATCGGATGGCGTCGGCCGGCCATCCACCTACGCCTCGATTCTGTCTACCATTCAAGACCGCGAGTACGTGAGGAAAGACGGCGGAAAATTCGTGCCCACCGAACTCGGCATGGTGGTGACGGACCTGCTCCTCGAAAGCTTCAACGATCTCTTCGACGTGAAGTACACGGCTCGCATGGAAGAGGAACTGGACGAGATCGAAGAAGGCAAGCTGGAGTGGCGCGTCGCGATGGCGGAGTTTTATCAGCGCTTTCAGAAAGACCTGCAGCACGCTGAGCGCCATATGACCGACATCAAGCGCATGGAGCGGCCCACTGACCTGGTCTGCGAAAAGTGCGGTAAGCCGATGGTCATCAAGTGGGGCAAGCACGGCAGCTTCATTGCTTGCACCGGGTACCCGGAATGTACCAATACGCGCGAGCTGACTGTCGACCTGCCCGATGTCGACACCGCGAATCTAGGCGAGCAGGATGAGGCCGAATACTGCGAAAATTGCGGCCGCCCGATGGTTTTGAAGAAGGGCAGGTTCGGGCAGTTCTTTGCTTGCTCCGGTTACCCCGACTGCAAGACCACCAAACAAATCGGCGGCGAGCAGCGCAAGGACGTTCCGCTGGAAGAGAAATGTCCGCAATGCGGCAGCAACCTGGTTCAGAAGTATGGCCGGTATGGCGAGTTTATCGCCTGCAGCAATTACCCGACCTGCAAATACGTCAAGCAGAAGACCATCGGTGTACCGTGCCCGAATTGCTCGCAAGGCGAGATTGTCGAACGCCGCTCCAAACGCGGCCGCACGTTCTATGGCTGCAATCGTTATCCGGAGTGTGATTTCGTCGCCTGGGGCAAACCCATCCCGGAAAAGTGTCCCGAATGCGGCAGCAGCTATCTGGTCGAAAAATATCCCAAGTCCGGTCCCATCGCGCAATGCCCCAACGCCGAGTGCAAATATAAACATCCGCTCGAAGTAGTTGCGGAACCCAGCGTCGCCTAGCCCTATGCCTGCTGCCTCGAACGCTGAACAGCAGCGTCTGGCCGAAGCAGAAAATCGAGTCAAGCATTGGAAGCGCTGGGGACCTTATCTGGCCGAACGAGCCTGGGGAACCGTCCGCGAGGATTACAGTCCTGACGGGACCGCGTGGGAATACTTCCCGCACGACCATGCGCGATCTCGCGCGTACCGCTGGACCGAAGACGGCATTCTCGGTATCTGCGATAACCATCAGTACCTGTGTTTCGCACTTGCGTTTTGGAATGGCCAGGACGCGATTCTCAAGGAGCGCCTCTTCGGACTCTCAGGCAATCAAGGCAATCATGGCGAGGATGTTAAAGAGATTTACTACTACCTCGACGCCACGCCCACGAGTTCGTATCTCCGAGGTCTGTACAAGTATCCGCAGGCGGCGTTTCCTTATGACCGCCTGGTTTCGGAAAACCACCGTCGCACGCGTCATGATCCCGAATTCGAACTGGAAGACACCGGCGTCTTTGAAGCATCGCAATACTTCGATATCTTTGCTGAATACGCCAAGCGCGATATAGACGATATTCTCATTCGCGTCACAATTGTGAATCGCGGATCGGGCCCCGCGGAGCTCACGTTCCTGCCAACGCTTTGGTTCCGGAACACCTGGAGTTGGGGCGCCGGCGAAGAGCCTGCCGACAAGCCTGTTCTGCACCAGGCCGGGTCCGCCGATTTGCAGGCTGAGCACGTCTCCCTCGGCACATTCGTCCTGTCTCTGGAAGGCACGCCCGAAGTGCTCTTCACCGAAAACGAGACAAATACGGAGCGCCTGTGGGGCTGGCGCGGCCAAAGCGCGTTCTATAAAGACGCGTTCCACGAATACCTGATCGATGGTCGGAAAGAAGCCCTCAATCCTCAGCGTCGGGGCACCAAGGCCTGTGCAGTTTACCGTCTGAAGCTCGCTGGTGGTCAAGAGTCTGTTCTGCAGTTCCGGCTGTCGAGGGCGGGTTCGCCCGCCATCCCGCGCGATCAATGGAGCGCGGTGTTTGACGCTCGCGTTGCCGAAGCGAACCGATTTTATGCGGAACTCTCCCCCGATCTCTCGGAGGAACCTGCGCGGGTGCAGCGCCAGGCGTTCGCCGGCCTCTTCTGGAGCAAGCAGTTCTATCACTTCGTTGTCGAGACCTGGTTAAACGGCGATCCCGGAGAGCCGCCCCCGCCTGAGCAGCGCAAGCTCGGCCGGAATCACAAGTGGCGGCATCTTTTCAATGAAGACGTAATCTCAATGCCCGACAAGTGGGAGTACCCGTGGTACGCCGCTTGGGATCTCGCCTTCCACACTGTGGCAATCGCGCCCGCCGATCCGGATTTCTCCAAGGCGCAGCTCTCCCTTTTCGTCCGCGAATGGTACATGCACCCGAACGGCCAACTGCCGGCTTATGAATGGGCGTTCGGCGACGTGAACCCGCCCGTACATGCCTGGGCCGCGTGGCGTGTTTTCGAAATAGATAGAGACACGAAGGGCAAGCCCGATTTTGCATTTCTCGAGCGCGTTTTTCATAAACTGCTGATGAATTTCACCTGGTGGGTGAACCGCAAAGACACCGAAGGAGCCAACGTATTCGAAGGCGGCTTTCTGGGTCTCGATAACATCGGCGTCTTTAACCGCGACGAAGCGCTCCCACAAGGTTGGCTTCTCGAACAGTCCGATGGCTCCAGTTGGATGGCGATGTATTGCCTCAAGATGCTGAAAATCGCTCTCGAGCTTGCGGCCGTAGATCCGACTTACGAGGATATTGCGAGCAAATTCTTCGAACACTTTCTGTATATTGCGGATGCCATCAATCACTACGAAGGTTCCGGTCTTTGGGATGAGGAGGACGGCTTCTACTATGACCGTCTGCGCATCGCCAGTGGCAATCACGTGACGCTGCGCGTGCGATCTTTGGTCGGCCTTGTCCCGGTCTTCGCAATAGACACACTGGATGAGAGCGTGGTCGATCGTTACCCCGGTTTCAAGAAGCGCATGCAA
>JAVKSW010000256.1:0-4618 GCA_039583505.1 Bryobacteraceae bacterium
CTTGAGAATCGCGCGGCCGTCGATGGTCGGCACCTCGATCTTCGATCCCAGCCCGGCCTCGCTCACCGTAAGCGGTACCTGTACTTCGATGTTGTCTCCGTTGCGTTTGAAGAAGGGATGATCCTCTACGCGAATGGTGATGTACAGGTCTCCCGCAGGCCCGCCCGCCACGCCGGCGTTGCCTTTTCCCGCCACGCGCAGCCGCGATCCCGATGCGACACCCTGCGGTATCCGCACTTCCACTGTGTCCGAATGCGCAATCCGTCCTTCGCCGCGGCACGTCGGACATGCATTCTTCAATCGTCCTGATCCGCCGCAGCGCTGGCAGGTCAAGTTGAACTTCATCGCGCCGGCCATCTGCGTCACCGTTCCGGTACCGTCGCATTCCGGGCAAACCGCGACGTTGTTGCCCGCCGACCCTGTCCCGTGACAGGTTTCGCACGTTTCCTGGCGCGAAATGTTCAGCTTCACCTGCGTTCCGCGAATGGCCTGCCAAAAATCCACATTCAGCCCATATTCGAGATCGGCGCCGCGTTCGGCTTGAGGAGCCGCCGAGCGCGACTGCTGCTGCCGCCCGCCGAAGAATTGGCTGAAAATGTCCCGGAAGCCGAAGCCTTCCTCGGCGCCCTGCGCACCCCCGCCCGCCTGCTGCTGGCGTATGTACTCATTGAAATCGAAGCCGTTGAAGTTCGGCCCGCCCGCGGCAGCCCCTCCCGGACCGCCTCCGTTCGGCGGCATATTCGGTGAATAGAAACCGTACTGATCGTAGACCTTGCGCTTCTCGTCGTCGCTCAGAACATCGTAGGCTTCTTGTACTTTCTTGAATCGGTCTTCTGCTGCCTTGTCGCCCGGATTCAGATCCGGATGATACTTGCGCGCCAGCTTCCGGTACGCCTTGCGGATTTCGTCCCCGTCCGCGCTCCGGTTCACTCCCAGAGCTTGGTAGTAATCGTTCTTTGTCGCAGCAGGCATTGATAGTTACCTAATAAGGGACAAGGCGTGCCTTGCCCGCCGCACGCCTCGCCCCTCTTCGCTTCACTTGTTACTTCTTGTCTTCCACATCGACGAACTCGGCGTCGACCACATCGTCTTTCTTCTGTGCGCCGCCTTCTGCGCCGTCGCCGCTCGCGCCCGGACCAGCACCCGCGCCCGGACCCGCTCCAGCACCGTTCGGCGCCGTGCTCTGCGATTTGTACATCGCCTCGGCCAGCTTGTGGCTGGCGGTCGTCAGCTTGTCTGTCGCCGACGTGATCTTTTCGAGGCCGCCTTCGGTCATAGCCTTTTTAACGTCCTCGACCGCCGATTCCACCTGCTTGGCGTCCGTATCGGAGATCTTGTCGCGATGCTCCTTCAACATCTTCTCGACGTTATAGACCATCGCATCCGCCCGATTGCGGGCTTCGATCTCTTCTTTCTTCTTGCGGTCGTCCGCGGAGTTCGATTCCGCATCGCGCGCCATCTTCTCCACTTCGTCCTTGCTTAGGCCTGACGAAGAAGTGATGGTGATTTTCTGCTCGTTGTTGGTGGCCCGGTCCTTCGCGGTCACGTTCAAAATGCCGTTCGCATCGATATCGAACGTCACTTCCACCTGCGGAATCCCACGCGGAGCCTGCGGGATGCCCACCAGTTGGAACACGCCCAGCAGCCGGTTGTCCCGCGCCATGGCCCGCTCGCCCTGGTAGACCTTGATCTCGACCGAGGTCTGGTTATCCGCCGCCGTCGAGAATACTTCGCTCTTGCGCGTTGGAATCGTGGTATTGCGCTCAATCAGTTTCGTGAACACGCCGCCCAGGGTCTCGATGCCCAGCGACAACGGGGTCACGTCCAGCAGCAGCACATCCTTGACTTCGCCGCCCAGTACGCCGCCTTGCACTGCCGCGCCGACCGCCACGACTTCATCCGGATTCACGCTCTTGTTCGGCTCTTTCCCGAACAGATCGCGCACCATCTGCTGAACCTTCGGTATACGGGTCGAACCGCCTACCAGAACCACTTCGTCGATGTTCTGCGGCGTCACGCCCGCATCCGCCAGGGCCTGCTTGCACGGTCCCACCGAGCGCTGCAGAATGTCGTCTACCATCTGCTCAAACCGCGCCCGTGTCAATTTGATGGTCAAGTGTTTCGGACCGCTCGCATCCGCTGTCAGGAACGGCAGATTGATCTCGGTCTCGAGCAGTGTCGAGAGCTCGATCTTGGCTTTCTCAGCCGCTTCCTTCAAGCGCTGCAGCGCCATCTGGTCTTTGGAAACATCGACGCCCTGATCCTTCTTGAACTCCTGAATCAGCCAATCGATAATCCGCTGATCGATGTTGTCTCCGCCCAGGTGCGTATCGCCGTTGGTCGACTTCACTTCGACCACCCCGTCGCCGACTTCCAGAATGGAAATATCGAACGTTCCGCCGCCGAAGTCGTACACGGCAATCGTCTCGTCCTTCTTCTTGTCCAAGCCGTAAGCGAGCGCTGCCGCCGTCGGCTCGTTGATAATGCGCATCACTTCCAGGCCGGCAATCTGGCCCGCGTCTTTGGTCGCCTGCCGCTGCGCGTCATTGAAATACGCCGGCACCGTGATCACGGCCTTGGTGACTTTCTCGCCCAGGTATGCTTCCGCGGCTTCCTTCAACTTCGTCAGAATCATGGCCGAAATCTCAGGCGGCGAATATTTCTTGCCCTGGATCTCTACCCGCGCGTCCGAGCCGTCCCCAGCCACGACCTTGTAGGGCACCAGCTTCATCTCTTCGCTGACTTCGTTGATGCGCCGCCCCATGAAACGCTTGATCGAATAGATCGTGTTCTCCGGGTTGGTGACCGCCTGGCGCTTGGCCACTTGGCCCACCAGTCGCTCCCCGTTCTTGGTGAACGCCACCACCGATGGTGTAGTCCGCCCACCTTCCTGGTTGGGGATTACGGCGGGTTGGCCGCCTTCCATCACGGCTACCACTGAGTTTGTGGTACCAAGGTCAATTCCGATAATCTTACTCATGTGTTGTTTGTTCCCTTCGCCAACCGCTCCGGCGGTTGACCTTCTTTAGCACAATCCTAGTATCATATATGAGTCCCGGCTTGTCAAGTTCCCTCGCACTCGGATTTGTTCTTTTTTCCAGCTTCGCCCCTGCCCAGACCTTGACCGTTGCGGCCGCCGCCGACCTGACCAACCTCGAGCCCGCCCTGACCAGTTCGTTTGGTAAAAACGAACCCACCATTCGGGTTCGTTTGGTAAACGAGGCCAGCGCCATACTCGCCCAACAGATTGAGAACGGGGCGCCTTACGACGTCTTCCTCTCGGCCAATGCCGGGTTCATTGACCGGCTGAGTTCGTTCGGTAAATTGGCCCCTGGCTCCGTCCGGACCTACGCCATCGGCCGTATCGGCATCCTTTGGCGTGACGGCAACCATCACCCGTTCAGCGATTTAGCGCAAAATTGGGTTCGTTTTGTAGCGCTGCCCAATCCTAAGCTGGCCCCGTACGGGGTCGCCGCCCAGCAGGCGCTCGAGCACGCCGGAATCTGGAAAGCCGTCCAGCCGAAAGTCGTCTACGGCGAAAATGTCCGCCAAGCCCTTCAGCTCTTCGAGAGCGGCAACGCCGATGCCGTTCTCACCTCCGCTTCTTTGCTCGTAGGCAAGAACCCCGACCTGGTCTCCGCAGCTTGGCACCAGCCCATCGTGCAGGAAGCCGGAATCGTGGCCGCCAGCCCCCACCGCGCGGCAGCTCGGAAGTTCCTGGATTTCCTGCTCAGCCCGGCCGGGCAGGCCGTATTCGCCCGATTCGGGTTTAGCGGACCCCCTAAGCCTTAGGATGGGCACGGTCATAGACCGCCTGCAGGTCCTTCAGCGAGACTTGAGTGTACTTCTGTGTAGTGGAGAGGCGGGCGTGCCCGAGCAATTCCTGGATGGCCCGCAGGTCCGCCCCATCGCTCAGCAGGTGAGTGGCGTAGGCGTGGCGAAAGCTGTGCGGATGGACGGTCGAGTCCCCGGTCACCAGCAAGGCATATAGCTTCACCAGCCGCCGGACCTGCCGGTCGCCCAG
Organism: Bryobacteraceae bacterium; assembly: GCA_039583505.1. Classification (GTDB taxonomy): domain Bacteria; phylum Acidobacteriota; class Terriglobia; order Bryobacterales; family Bryobacteraceae; genus Bog-105. The sequence goes on from JAVKSW010000256.1 coordinate 4,025, forward strand.
TCTTCCGCCTCTTGCATTCAGGAAAAGAGCTCGTTGCTCCAGTCCGGGGGAGCGCGATTCAAGATACCGTTCGACCGCCGCGACCGCTCTGCCGCCCACCGGAACCTCACGTTCCTTGTTGCCTTTGCCGCGCACCCGCAGCCAGCCCTCGCGGAGGTCGAGGTCTTCGAGATTAATTCCCACCAGTTCGCTGACGCGAATCCCGCAGCCATAGAGCAGCTCGAGAAACGCCAGGTCGCGCTCCTTCGATGGTTTTTCAATGGCCCCGCCCGCCTCCACCGCGTCGAGCAGATTGTTGGTCTTCTCCGCGCTCATAACATCCGGCAGGCGTTGTTTGGTTTTAGGCGTCCGGAGCCGGGTTGCAACGTTTGTTACAAGCACGCCCTCCTGCCGCAGGAACTTGAACATGGCTCGTACGGCCGCAATCTTCCGGCGCACGCTCACGATGTTCAGGCCCTGATCGTAAAGACTCGCCAGCCACTCGCGCAGCAGCGGCAAATCGAGCTGTTCTACTTCGGGCGCAGTCTCGCCGGGCGGCTCTAAATAGGTGAAGAACTGCTCCAGATCGGAGCCGTAGTTTCGCAGCGTGTGCTT
>JAVKSW010000257.1:0-4610 GCA_039583505.1 Bryobacteraceae bacterium
TCCCTCAAGTTGGCCGAAAGGTCGGCGGCCAATCGCAGTGTTCCCGCCATACCCGGCTTCTGTTGCTGTACGTGCACAATTTTTGCGACTTGAATATCCGTGCTCTTCACATTCAGCATGACCGAGCCGGCAGCGAAATTGTTTTCCGGATGAGAGAACGATCCAGCGACAGTAATGCTGCCCGCCGGGGCGTCGAGCCGGAGCGATGGAATATTGACCAATGTGTTGGAATAGTGCACTGCGCCTTGCAGACGGTTGATCGGTTCCTGATAAACCTTCGCGCTCGCAAGCGTGAACGAAAGGTCCGCGCTCGGCGCCTGCATGCTGCCGGCGACATGAGCGTTGGCGGACAGCGTTCCCGTGGCTGGGATGGAGCCTTCGCCCGCGATGCTCAGCGTCTTCGCAACCGAAAGATTTTGGATGGAAGCATCGGCCGTGGTCGGGTAATCCTTAATAAGCGCGGTACGGCCATTCACTCGAATGCTGGAGCTTGCGAAATCGGAGGTGAGGCTGTAGTCTACGGTTCCGTTCGCAGTGCGCGCCGTCGCAGTGAGGTCACCCGCGGACTGGTTTTGAACGCGCAAGCCGCGAGCGGACAGATCCGCGTCGATGCTCGAAATCGTCACTTCCGATTGCTTATTCACCTGGCGCACATCCGCTACTGCGCCGGCATTCAGTTGAATTGCGCCGCCCACGCCGGGCGATTCGCGCTCCAAGGGACGAATGTTGGCAAGCTGGACCTTGCTGGTCGTAATGTGAAACTGCGCATGACCAACGGTAAAGCTATCTCGGGGATGTTGGAACGTTCCGCTGAGGTCAATGCGGCCTCCGGCAGCATCCAGCTCGAGCGGTGACAACGTGATGAGTTGATCCGCGAGATTGACGTTGGCAAAGAGGCGATCGATGGGCTGGCCATAGGCGTTCCCGTTCACCACTTGAAGACTGGCGCTGCCCAGCGGATCGCCGTAGGTGCCGTCGATGTGCACATCCGCGTTCAAGTTGCCGCTGGCTGGAACGGACCCCTTACCCGCCAGGCTCAGCAGGTCGGCGATATCGCCGTTGTGCAGCGTGAGGTTAGCCGCCAGGGGCGAACGGGGCTCGGGGCTCCACTTGTGAAGCCCGATAGACGCATTGAACGTTGTCTCAAGCCGGTTGCGCGTCAGCACACCGTTTTCGATCACTGCCCCGGAGGGCGAGGCATTCAGATCCATGGTAAAGCGGTCGAACGCGCGCTGCTGTACGGCAAAGCGATTCATTGCTACATGGCCGGAAATCCGCGGCGCCGCAAGATTACCGGCGATTTGCGCCTGAATTGCCGCGACACCGCCGGGCTGAAGACTTACGGGCAACCCGGGCTGCGGCTTCGTCGATTCGAAATTCGCAGCGGGCAAAAAATCATTAAGGTTGTGCGACACCAGGTTCACGTCGATGCGCCGATTGAGTGTGCCGGACAGATCGATCCGGGAATTTGGCAGGGCTAGGTAAGATTTCGCCAAGTCGACCGTATCGCTTGCTCCGACGTAATTCGCATATATATGTCCGCTGAGCGGTACGCCGTGCGCGCCCGGAACGATGGCCAGGTTGGCTTGGGCCGTGTAGCCGGTCGTTCCTTTCGCCTTCAAGTCACCAAGCGCTTTCATTGAGCCGTCGATTGTGCCGTCGTAGCCCAGCCGCTTGCCGGTGAAGGAGCGAGCCAGTACCGGGAGCGAAAGGTTGTGCAGATTGCCTTCTATGCTGAGGCGCTGCATCTGCTCCACAAAGATCTTCGCTGCTAACGAGCCGCCAAATGCATTCAGCTTCAGGCCGTCCATGCTGATCAGGTACGGGTCGGCGTGAAACGGCGCATACAGGCTGACGTCGGAAAGTCGCGTGGTCCCGCTGCGCACCGAGAGGCCCTTGGAGTTGAGCGTACCGTCCACGGCGTAGTTCTTCCGCGCATCCATCTTCGCGGCGCCGTTCGCATCAAGCGCACCACTGGCTTGAATGGATGAAACCTTCAGCAAGCGTGCTAATTCGCCCAACGCAAGATGTGCATTGAACTGGAGGGCCAAGTTTTTAGAAGCGTCGAGAGCGCCTGCGGCTTGGAAAGTCGTTTGCCCCAGCGCCACGTGCGCGGTTTTGACCTGGATAGTGTTGTTCTTTTCGTCCAGGTTCGCCGCTAATTCCAGGCTGAGCATTTTCGGTACGGCACTCGCGCGTACATCGATGGGCAAGGCAAAGCTTCTTTGCATCTCCGGGAGAGACACATTCGCGTTCACCTGTGCCGAAATTTGAGGAGCGTTTATGTTCTGAATGGACCCGTTCAGCGTGATCTGCGACTGGTCCGTGTTGAGCTTTGCGTCCGCTATCCGGATGGCGTCTTTCTCCATCGTCACCGGTAAGTTGACGTGGATATTCAGGGGTGGATTCTTCCCGGACGCAATGAAAAGCGGATCAATGGATAAATTGCCCTGATAGCTGGGATTGACCGTGTTGTAAGTGAGAAGGGCGCGCAGATTCTCACCACGGCCGCTGAAGGCGGTCTTTTGTTGCGAATACTCAAGCAGCCCGTTATCGATTTCAAATTTCCCGATCGCCAGGTCCACAACGGTCTGGAGCCCGGATGTCTGGCTGGGCTGTTTTTTGATTTTCGGCTGCGGAATATTGGTCGTGCCGTCGGGAAAGACGATTACATTTACCTGCGGCCGATCGATTCCCACGTACGCGAGATCGACCGCGTGCTTCAGCCCGGCAAAGAGCTTGAGGTGCACTTCAAGCATCGCGATGCGGGCCAGTGGATCTGCGGTTTTAGGTTCCTTGCCGTGCAAGACGAAGTTGCGGATGCGCGCCGTCAAATGCATCCAGTCGAACTGGAAGGACCCGATCTCGACCACGCCGCCGGTACTTTCTTCCGCAACCGAAATGATTTTGTCGCGCACGAAATTTGCAAACCAGCCGGTCCGGACGATCAGGATGGAGGCGATAACCAGAATCACCAACAGCGCGGGTATGCCGGTTCCAATCCAGATCAGGATTTTCTTCCGTCTGCTCACGCAAGGCTCTCCTCACGAAACACTATTTTGTTGTTTTTCCGCTGATCGTCGAGCCACGCGAAGAATTGCTTGTTCACTTGCTCGCCGGTCAAAATGTCGCGAATGTGATCGCGCAGTTCGTCGAGAGACTTGCCCGGATGTTGCCGGCGCAGAGCAGCGGCGTGGTCGCGATAATACTTTTCGATCTCCTGGTCACTCACCATCACGGCCGGCTTGAAGCGCTCGTCGATGAAGCGCAACACGGTCAGTTGCCACTGGAATTGCGTCCGTAGCTCGAGTTCGGTGAGGCCGTAGCGCCGGAGCGCTTGTTCGAATTGTGCCTTCGTTCGGAATCGCTGTTTTTTGAGGCTGTCGAGTTGGCGGTCGGCTTCCGCTAATGTCGAGGTGGGATAGGCGCCGATACGAATCTCGCGGCGGATGAAGATTTGATCGATTAAGCGGCTCGCGGCTTTCTTTCGCGCCGCGGCCCCGAGATCCAGAGGCTGGTTGTTCAGAAAACTGGTGACGCGGATGTCGCGATCGATATCGCTGTCCTTGACGATTGCGTTGCCGGCAATAATCGCAATGCGATCGATAATGACAGCCGTCGCCAAACAATTGGCAAGCAGCAGCATAGGGACAGTTCGACGCATCAGAACGCCTGCCCGATAGAAAAGAAGAATTGGAAATGGCTCAGCCGCTGTGCGCTCGCGCTGCAATTGGGGAACGCCGGGTTGCCGATTTGACCCGCGGTACACGAGAGCAGTTGCTGCACGGTCTCGGTGGTACTGAACCCGAGATAGGCGGTCGGATTCAACGTATAAGCCAGGTCCAGGCGGACTGGTCCCAGCGGTGTCTTATAGCGAACGCCAAAACCGACGGCTTGTGCCGCGTAATTGAAGTTCTGATCGCTCGTTTGGTGGTATCGCAGCGAGATATCGCTGACCGTGTTGTAAATGTTCCCCATGTCGTGGAAGAACACGCCGCTGAGGTTTGGGTACAAGAGCGGGAAGCGCAATTCGAAGGTATTGAAGAACAGACCGTTGCCGCCAATTGGGAAGCCGGTGGCGGTAGGATTGGCGGTTGCGCTGGGCAATTCAGATGGATTGCCGATGTCGCGCGGGCCAGCCTGGTTATCGCCGAACCCGCGCATCGAAACGCTGCCACCGCCAAAGAACCGGTCTGGCAGCGGAATCACGTTGTACGCATTCAGATTCGACGGGATATTGAAGGGAACGATGGCCCCAATCTGCGTCTGGCGCGCGAAAGTGAGATTCCGGCCAAGAGAAGTGTACGTCGCATTGCGGGCGAGCAGGCGATAAAAGTTGCGTTGCGATCCAAAAAAGTTTCCGGCGATCCCCGTATCGATCGTGTTCCAGAAGCCGCGATGCGCATCGCTCGGGTTGTCGCGATGATCCTGGATATAGCTGACCGACAACTCGCCGATACGCACGGCTTGGGTAAACGCCGCAGTGTTCAGCGCTGGAATAGTGGTGTTCGGCGCGTCGCGGCGGTATTCAAAACGCAGCAGCACGGTGGAGGCTCGATTCAATTTTTGCGACGCCTGGACCGCGGCTTCCTCTCTCCGCACCTGGAATG
>JAVKSW010000258.1:0-4598 GCA_039583505.1 Bryobacteraceae bacterium
TTCAGACCCTTCGCAGGCGATCTTTGGTGGCCCTGATCAGCTCTCGGGTGGCCGCCTTCCTGGCAGTTCTCGGGCCGGGTTTCATCACCGCGAACGTGGACAACGATCCGGGCGGCATCCTCGTTTATTCGCAAGCGGGCGCGCAGTTCGGATATGAGCTTCTTTGGACAATCATCCCGACGACCATCGCACTAATCGTCGTGCAGGAGATGGCCGCCCGGATGGGGGCGGTAACGGGCAAAGGCCTCTCCGACCTGATTCGCGAAGAGTTCGGCCTGCGAGCTACGTTCTTCACGATGCTCGTTTTAGGGTTTGCAGATTTCCTCAATATCATCGCCGAATTCGCAGGCTTGGCATCGGGGATGAGCATCTTCGGTGTCAGCAAATACATCGTGGTGCCCCTCGGCGCAGCACTGGTTTGGACGGTGATCGTGCGCGGGCGGTATAAGCCGGTGGAACGCATCCTGATTGTTGCGTCGCTGATTTATTTCGCCTATCCGGTCTCGGCTTTTTTGGCTAAACCGAATTGGGATCTGGCTGTCAAGCAGACACTCATTCCGACGCTGAGCGGCAACCCGGCTTACCTGGTGATGATCGTTGGACTGATCGGCACGACGATCACGCCATGGATGCAGTTTTATCTGCAGGCAGCCGTCGTTGAGAAGGGCATCGACACTCGCAACTATGCTCTCTGCCGCGTGGATGTGATCACGGGCTGTATCGTGACGGAAGTGGTCGCGTTCTTTATCGTGGTGGCCTGTGGCGCTACGATCTATCACTCCCATCATCCGGAGATCACGGATGTAGCGCAGGCCGCGATCGCGTTAACGCCGTTTGCCGGCAAGTTTGCCGCACTTCTATTTGCGGCGGGGCTTATCAATGCCTCGCTTCTTTCCGCAGCCATCCTTCCGCTGGCTACCTCCTACAACGTCTGCGAAGGGCTAGGTTTCGAATCGGGTGTAGACAAGCGCTTTGGGGAAGCGCCGATTTTTTACTGGCTTTATACGCTGCTGGTAGGAGGCGGCGCGGCAATCGTTCTCATCCCGCACCTGCCCTTATTGAAAATGCTCATTTATTCGCAAGTTGCCAACGGAGTCCTGCTCCCGTTTGTATTGGTGTACATGCTTCTGCTGGTGAATCGTCCGCGCCTGATGGGAGCTTTCAAGAATAAGGGTTGGCAGAACTGGGTGGCCTGGACGACGGCGGTGGTCATGATTGCCCTCACCGTTGCGATGATCTATACCAGCGTTGCCGCATAACAGAGCTTTTTCTAAACCGTTTCCGGATGCTACGATCAGGACGAAGACCGAAGTCCGGTCGCAAATACCTTACGCGATGGGATCAACGACGATTTCGGCGCCTCCCATTGAGCCGCCGCGCAGCCTCACGTTGCCGTTCGAGCCGCTTCCGCAATTCCGGCAGAGCGCGCTGGAGGAATCCGCGGACCGCGCGGACAACCGAGGCAAGCGCATCGGTATCTTCATCGTTGCCTACAACGCGCTCACAACCCTGAGCAAGGTTCTAAAGCGCATCACCCCCGACGTGTGGCGGAACGTGGAGCAAGTGGTTGTGTTCGACGACGCCAGCCAGGACGAGACTTATGAGCTGGCGGTCGGCATTCAGACCATGGCGAATCTGCCGAAACTGCGGGTATTGAAGCACGGGAAGAATCTCGGGTACGGAGGCAACCAGAAGGCTGGTTACCGTTACTTCATTGAGCAAGGCTTCGATATCGTCGTCCTGCTGCACGGCGACGGGCAATATGCGCCCGAACTCCTCTCGCATATGTACGCTCCGCTGGTTCGGGGAGAAGCGGACGCGGTATTCGGTTCGCGCATGATGAAGGATTTTGGAGGCCCGCTCAAAGGCGGCATGCCGCTTTACAAGTACCTGGGCAACCGCTTCCTAACGGCTTTTGAAAATCGCGCACTCGGACTGGACCTCACCGAATTTCACAGCGGCTATCGGGCCTACAACGTCCATGCGCTCGCGCAGGTCAGGCTCGACAACCTGACTGACGATTTCCATTTCGACACGGAGATCATCATCAAGTTGCATCACCAGAATTTCCGCATCCTGGAAGTGCCGATCCCCACTTTCTATGGGGACGAGATTTGCTACGTGAACGGCTTCAAGTATGCGAAGGCCATTCTGCGGGCGGTGTACCGGTACACGGAAACATCGAGAGCGGTACGGTCGTATCCGGAGTACGAAGAGTATTTCGTTCCCTATCCGATTAAGCGGAGCCGGTATTCCTGCCACTATTACGCGGGCCGTCTGATCGGAACGGATCAGCGCGTCCTCGAGGTCGGCTGCGGCGATGGGAAATTCGGGTCAGAGCTGGTACGGGCGGGGAATCGAGTAGTGGGCGTGGATCGACGGCCCAACGTTCCCCGCGATGCCGGATACGACCATATCGTTCAAGCGGACCTCGAGAAAGAGTTGAGTAGCGCGCTCGAGAATTCCGACCGGCAGTTCGATCGAATCGCCGTACTCGACGTGCTCGAACATCTGCAGGATCCCGGCAAGCTTCTTGACGATTGCAAGAGTCTGCTGGCGGGTCGGGGCAAGCTGATTGCTTCCGTTCCTAATGCCGTGAACCTCACGGTGCGTCTGATGGTGCTTTTCGGGATATTTCGATACAGCGATCGCGGGATCCTCGACTGGTCACACGTGCGCTTCTTCACTGCGAGGACCATTCGCGATCTGTTCGAGAGGCACGGCTATCGGATCACTGCCCGCTACTATACTGTCGTGCCCATTGAACGCGTCATTCCGATGCGTTCGGACAGCCGGCTGCTGCGATTTCTGAACCGAGTACTGCGGGGGCTGACAGGTATGGCGCCCGGCCTGTTCGCTTACGAAATCCTGCTCGTCGCGGAACGGTGAACGCGTCAGGAGCCAACCGGAGCGCTGGCCGCGGTCGTTTGTTGCGGCGGCGGCAGAAATAGCGGATCCTGCGGCATCACGATCCAGCAAACGAGATAAGCGATGAGGCCGACGGGCGGGGGGCACACGGCGAGCACAAGCATCACAACACGCACGAGCGTCACGTCAATTGACATGTAGCGCGCGATGCCGGCACATACTCCCGCGATTTTCTTGTCCGTGCGAGGCCGGCTAAACACCCGACCGGCGCTGGGGGTGGCGGACCGAGACGTGTAATTGCCTGTTGCGACCCCACATTGCTGGCAGTAGCGCGAAGTGTCCGGTATCTCAATTCCACATGAGCTGCAATACATGTTCACCTCTCTTAATGGTACGTTCGGATGCCACCAGAAGTTCCGTCGCGTGGTCAACTCCCAACCGATGCAGCATTGGCAGGCGTAGCGGTACGGGAGTCGATGTTCGCTCTGTCGGTTGCGAGCGCCCGGGCCCTCGCGAGATCCACCTTGCCGGTGCCGAGCACCGGAATCGCGTCTACGAGGTAAAAATTTTCGCGCTTGGGAATCCAGAGCTGCGGAAGTCCGGCCGCATTCAGATGCTCGATCAGTTGCGCCGGCGTAACCTCGGGCGTGGTGTAAAGCATAGCGAGGCGTTCACCACGCTTCTCGTCGGCGATGCCGGTGACGAAGGCCGGGGAACCGGCAAGAAGCTCGCTCACTGCATCTTCGATGTTCAAATGCGGCACCATCTCGCCGCCGATTTTGCTGAACCGCGCCAGACGATCCGTGATGTACAGGAACCCGTCTTCATCGAGGTACGCGAGATCGCCGGTGATGTAAAAACCGTCATGGAGAGCCTGCATGGTCTTGTCCGGCGCGGCATAGTATCCCCTCATGCGACTGGGGCTCTTGACCAGCAGCATGCCGTGTTGACCGACCGGGCGCGGCTGGAGCGTTTCCGGGTCGACAATCCGAACTGAAACGCCGGGCAAAGGCCGCCCGACGCTGGAGTTTCGAGTACCCTCCTGCCCGTTGCCATTTGCCACTTCGGGAGTGTTCACGGCCGCGCACGGCCCTAACTCCGTCGCGCCGTAGCCGGCGAGCAGCCCCACTCCGAACTTGTTTTGAAACTCTTCGGCGATGGAAGCGCGCAGCTTTTCGGCGCCCACGAGGATGTATCGAAGGGTTGAGAAGTGCTCTCGCGTGCACTTGCGGATGTAATGCGTACAGAACGTCGGGGTTGAGAGGAAAAAGGTGGCCCGGTGCGCGGCCGCGAGATCGCCGATAGCCTTGGCATCTGTGGGATTCGGATGAAAAGCTGCGCGTATTTGTTCGACGATGGGAAACCACAAGGCGAACGTGTAGCCGAAAGAATGAAACAGCGGGAGGACACCGAGCATACAGTGATCGCCATCCATGGGAAAAACAGAAGCTGCAGATTCGATATTGGAAATGACATTCCAATGCGTCAGTTCGATCCCTTTAGGAACGCCTGTGCTTCCGCTCGAGAAGAGAACTGTCGCCACGTTGTCGGCGGAGATCTGTCCTGCGATGCGCCCCACCGGAGCGAAGAGCGATGTAATCAAAGCCCGAATCTTTGCCGGGCTTTTGAATTTTGGCAGCAGATCTTCCAAATACAGCATTTCCGGCCACTCTGCGAGTCCGGCCTTTTCGATAAAAACGCGCGAGGTGAGTACGGTTTGGATGCCGCAC
>JAVKSW010000259.1:0-4597 GCA_039583505.1 Bryobacteraceae bacterium
ACCGGCGAAATGGCTCCGATGCCGCTCGAGACCTACCAAGAAGTTCGGAGATGGGCGACTGCAATTCGCCAGGTTACTCAAAGCAAGACTATGCCGCCGTGGTTTGCCGATCCGTGCTGCGGAAAGTTTTCGAACGATCCGTCGCTGAGCGCGGATCAGATTGCGACGTTTGCTGCCTGGGCGGAGGCGCATGCGCCGGAAGGCGACCCGCATGACGCTCCCGCCGCGGTGCATTGGACGAAGGGCTGGAATATTGAGCAGCCGGATGTAGTTTTTCAGATGCCCGTCGCCAAGCAGATTCCTGCCCGGGGCGATGTGCCGTATCAGTACATCATCATTCCCACGCATTTCAAGGAAGACCGCTGGGTACGGATGTCGGAGATTCGGCCGAGCAACCGCATGGTGGTGCATCACGCCGTTGCCTACATCCGCGATCCTCAATCAACGTGGCTTCGCGGCGCGCCCATAGGTGTTCCCTTCAGCGCGAATGATCTCCCGACCGCGACTCTCCGGCGCGATGCGATGTGGACGACCAGCGATATCCTTCTGGTCTACGCGCCAGGCAGTTTGCCGGATCAATGGGCGGGAGGTTTCGCAAAACTGGTTCCGGCAGGGTCTGACATCGTGCTGCAAATACATTACACGACTCACGGGCATGCGGCGCAGGATCGAACCAGCGTAGGTCTGGTGTTTTCGAAAGAGCCACCGCGGAAACGTGTCCTGACGCTGCAACTAACAAACGACCGATTCTTAATCCCGCCGGGAGATCCGGACCATCGCGTGGAAGTGCATGGCACAATTCCAAACGATGCGCTGCTGCTCAGCTTTTTTCCGCACATGCATCTTCGCGGAAAGACGTTCGAGTACAACATCGTCGAGCCGCGCGGCCGAATTCGGACGCTGTTGCGCATTCCTCACTACGATTTCTTTTGGCAGCTTAGCTATCGCCTGGCGGAACCGATCCCACTCAAAGCGGGCACGGTATTGCAGGCCGTGGCCACATTCGACAACTCGAAAAACAATCCGCATAACCCGGATCCTGATTCGGCCGTTAGCTGGGGCGACCAGACCTGGGCCGAGATGATGGTTGGATTTTTCGACGTTGCCGTCGATCCTTCCATCGACAAGACGAGGTTCTTCCTTCGTGGCGGCAAGCAGTCCGCAAGAACCGGCGGAGAATGACATACGACTGGTGTCACGTCGCTGGTCTGAACTCTTCGAATTCGAAGGATCGCCGGACCACGGCTCTCAGTTCTTCGAGCGAGCCGATCTCGCCCGCTCCGACCGCCTGAGTCAAAGCGTTTCCGACGGCGGTTGCTTCCACCGGCCCCGCAATGACGTGACGACCTGTTCTGTCGGCCGTCAGCTGATTCAGCAGACCGTTTCGAGAACCGCCGCCGACAATGTGAATGACCTCAATCTTCCTGTTTGTTAGCGTTTCGAGCGCTTCGACCACTTGTTGGTAACGTGCTGCCAGGCTCTCGAGAATGACTCGAGTAAGGGAACCTGCATCCGCAGGCGCCTGTTGCCCGGTTCTTCGGCAGTACGCGCTGATGCGCTGCGGATGGTTTCCCGGCGAAATGAATTCGTCCAAATCGAGGATCGTGCCGATCGGTCGCGCAGCAGCGGCGCGCTCTATCAATTCCGAATACGAATAGTCTTGTCCCTCTTTCGCCCACGCGCGCCTGCACTCCTGAAGCACCCACAGTCCCGGAATGTTCTTCAAGAAGCGAATCCTGCCCGCAACGCCGGCTTCGTTCGTGAAATTGGCTTCGAGGGAAGCGTCGTTGATAATTGGCTCGTCGATTTCGACACCCATGAGAGACCACGTGCCGGAGCTGATGTAGCACCAGTTGTCACGTTCAATGGCCGGAACGGCGGCAACCGCGGAGGCAGTGTCATGGCACCCGGTGGCGTAGACCAGCGCTTCGGCTTTGATGCCGCAACGTTCCGAGACATAGGGCAAAACAGGACCAAGCTCGGTGCCCGGATCGATCAACTCCGCAAAAAATCCCCCAGGTATTCCTAGCCTGCGAAGCATGTCGGTGGCAAAACATTTCTTTACCGGATCGTAAAATTGCGACGTGCTCGCTACGCTGCGCTCCGATGCGTATGTTCCCGTGAGGAAATAGTTGAACAGATCGGGCATGAACAGCAGTCTCGAAGCAATCTGAAGCAGATTTGGAGAATCCCGATTGGTCGCGTAGAGCTGATAAAGCGAGTTGATGTCCATGAATTGGGTGCCGGTTTGGCGGAAGATCTCGGCCCGCGGCACAGTCTTGAACAACTCTTGCGCAATACCGTTCGTGCGAGCGTCGCGGTAGTGCCGCGGATTTTCGAGAAGCTCTCCGTTTTGCCCGATTAACCCGAAATCCACCCCCCATGTATCGATAGCGAGACCGTCCAAATCGACACCTGTTTTGCTCGCGGCGCCGATACCTTCGCAGATCTCGTAAAACAGTCGCAAACTGTCCCAGTACAAGCCAGAGGGAACCCGTACGGGCGTGTTGAGAAAGCGATGGAGCTCGGTTAATTCAATGCGCAGATCGGCAAGTGTGCCTAGGATCGCGCGTCCACTCTCCGCACCTAAATCGAATGCGAGATAATGGCGGTCCATTGGCTAGCGCTTGCCAGCAGCTACGCTCATGCCCACGATCTCGCCACTTTTCTTTCCACCCATCAAGTGCGCCTCGAGCATGATCAGCAAGGCGAGGACCAGCACGGCAATCGATCCCAAGGCCGGAAGAAGCATCACGTACCGCGTACCGAGATAAGCATCCACATAGCCGAGGAGCCAGGGGGCCGACATGCCGCCGGTGATGGCTATCGAGAAGATGCCATTGAAAAAGCCGGGGTGGTACGCAAAGCGCTCGTCGAGGGTTTCGGCGACCAGCGGATAAATGGGGGCGAATCCTGCTCCCACCACGGCTGCAGCTATCCAGGCTGCCAACATGGAGCCGGCAAAACTGAGGAGCAAGTAACCGAGCATGGCGGTGACGATACTGGCGAGCAGTAGTCTTCGGTGATTGAGGCGGGGAAGGAAGCTGCGCACCGCGAGGCGTCCCAGCAGGAGTGCCAGGAAATAAACCGCCAAAGCGAAGATGGCCCAAACGGGATTCGCGCCCAGCCGGTGAATCAAGAACAGCGGCAGCCAACCGGCAATTGCCCATTCGTTTCCAAACTGAAAAAACAGAAGAAGACTGAACAAGACCGCGGCGATGCTGCGCAAACTCCGCAAAGTCTCGCGTATCCTGTTCTCCTCTTCGCGAGGTTTCAGGGGCGCCAACACCGCTGGGAATTTGTTTCCGGCATACGCGATGAAGTAGATCAATGGAACAATGGCGAGCAACGCGGTTTCGATTTGCACGGAACCCGCGAAGTAAGTAATGCCCACCATCACGGTCGAAACCAGGCAGCCGCAGCCAAACAGCACGCCGGCCCAATTTGCCAGGGCAGCGGGTGCTTGCTCAAAATACGGTTCCAGGGCGTACAGGACGGCGGTCGCGAGACACCCACCGGCTGCGCCAACGAATCCCAGGCCAAGCATGCGCCACAAAGCTGAAACGGGGGGCACAACGAACGACAGGGTGAGGAGGCTGGCAAATGCGATCGCGCAGGCCGCGAGTGCCATAGTCCTCAGGGACACGCGGCGAAGGAGCTTTTGCGCGATGGCCGCCGCAATCACGTAACCGGCATTCAGCGCAAGAAAATGAAGGCCGATCAGCTGAGGGACGGTGTCGATATGGTACTGCCAAGCGATCAACAGCGACCCAAGCAGACCTACTAGAACTCCAAGTAAGAGGAAGCCGTTCACCCAGTCGCGGGCGGCGCGGTCGTATGGAAAATTTTTGGAGAGTTCGGTGGGACTCGTTGACACGTTACGAAGGCAATTTATACAATTGAATCATCACTGAAAAAGGAGGTGGTCCAGTCGAATGAATTCTGGTAGTGACTGTAGCATACAATCCACGCGCGAGGTGGCCGACTCTTAAAGTCGCCGTTCGTACGTTCAGGTTTCGTTCAGTGACGAGGCCGAAGTTCCTGTGGACCGGTCGCCCCGTCGCGCGTAACGTAGCTAAAGTGTAGGCCGTAAGGCTGCTCAAGGCCCCGACGTGCATTTCCAAATGCGCTGTCGGGGTTTTGTGCTTTCAGGTTGTGTTTTGCATGTTAAAATTAGTTGTACGCGCCCGTTCTCGAAAGGAATTCAGAGTAATGAAAGCAGGGATTCACCCCGCCTACGATGAAGTGAATGTGATCTGCGCTTGCGGGTCAACGTTCCGCACGCGCTCCACTCACAAGGGCGACCTGCGCGTTGAGATCTGCGCAAGTTGCCATCCGTTTTTCACTGGCCGGCAGAAGCTTGTGGACACCGAAGGCCGAGTCGACCGGTTCCAGAAGAAGTTCGCGAAAGCACGCGAGCTTCAAGCCCAGAAAAAGGCTGCGACGGACGCCAAAGCCGCCAAGAAACTTCAATAGCTCCGAGTGCTATTGAGGGACCACCAAGCCTTTGCGGATTGCAAACAGTACCAGTTCCGCGGTCCGGTGAATGTTCATTTTTTCCATCAAATTGGCGCGATGAACCGACACGGTATTGACG
>JAVKSW010000260.1:0-4577 GCA_039583505.1 Bryobacteraceae bacterium
GTCGCTTGCGGCGTTCTTCTTGTTTTTCGTTCGCCTGCGAAGTGTCGAGAACCGTTGGTACGACGGTCTGATCACGCTGCTCGTGCTGGTCTCTTCCTTCCTGATGTTCTCCGCGTGGGGACAGCTATTGTTCGGCTGGCGCTTCTTTCGGCACTTTTTGGAGGCGCTTGAACGCCATGCAATGCGGAACGGTTTTACGAATCTGCCGAAAGAGCTTGCCACCCTGCCACTGTTGAGCCGTAGCCACCAAAAGCCGTTCCTGATGATGTGCGCGCGCAGCTGCGATACGCTTAGCGCGCTCAAGAGCAATCGGATCATCACGAGGTACGGTGACTTTCGCTCAGCTTATGAGTCGCGGGCGCAGAGTCTCCGCTCTCATCTCAGCCGTCTGCTGAATCTCGTTTCCAAGGGACCAGTGGCAGAGTTCTATTCCTCCCGGCACATTGCCGCGGTCAAGCTGGAAACGGAGAGGGCCATACTGCATACCGCCAACGCATTGATCGATCGGGCGAGAGCCGAGTTTTGGCATGAGGGCCGCTCGGACAGCATTGACCTGCAGTCGGACAAAAGACCGCCGGGCGCGTTGAATAGCGACGATAAGGGCCGAATCCTGGCAGAGGAGTTTATCGCGCTACGCTTCTCGATGTACATCTTCTACGTGCTCGATCAAATGAAGAAGCTCATGTGGTTCGTGGTGATCAGTTTTGTGCTGCTGGTGCTCGCACTGAATGTATACCCGTTTCAATCGCCGCGACTTATTGAGTTCTATTCCATTGCCGTCTTCCTCGTGCTCGCTGTCGGGACCTCCCTGGTACTGGGCCAGATGGACCGGGACGCTATGCTCAGCCGTTTAACAGATACCGAGCCCAATAAAATCGGCAAGAACTTCTTCCTGCACGCGGCGCGCTTCGGGGCACTGCCGCTGATCACCGTGCTGAGCACGGAGTTTCCGACAATTCGCAGTTTTCTGTTCTCCTGGATCCAGCCCGCGTTGCAAGCGATCACTACCAGCGGCTAGAACGTTCCCGCGCTCTTTACCGCAATGGCCGGAATGTCCTGATCTCTGACCATCTTGTTCAGAGCAGGAACGCCGGCGTCCATCACTTGCTTCAGCTTGTTAATCTGCGCGTTTACGCTAGTCGCCAGGTCTTCGTACACTTGTTCGTCGGAAGCGGTCGGCTGCGTGTCGGCTTCTTGTATCGCCGAAAGAAGCGCCGCCAGCTTGTTGTTGAGCCTGACCGGGAAGTTCAGCGGGTCCTCGCTCGCCTTGCTCTTGGTTTGATAAAGCGCTTCTTCGATGGTCTTCAGATCGTCGGCCAGCGATTTGGCACGCTCGATCACGTTTTTCGATTTCGCCGTCTCTGCACTGGAACTCAAGCGGGCAGTCAGCTCATCGATCTGCTGACGCACTTCCCGAATCTGAATGACCGCTTGATTCGTTTGACTTAGCTTGTCGCGGATCTGCAGTGCAAGCTCGAGCTGAGCCTGATACTGCTCGGGAGTGGTAGTTAAACGCGGATCGGACCGCACCTCAAACTTCTGTGTCTGCGATTTGCCGTTGGCGGTGAGCCTTACTTGGTAGGCGCCGGGCACTGCTAATGGTCCGCGAACGTTTCCCGCCCAAAGAATGAGGCCGGGGAAGGTGGTGGCGTCGGTATATCGAAGGTCCCATACAAACTGATTCAGGCCTGCGTTTACCGGGACACGCTGCACGCCACCTCGCCGCGGACCGCCGGATTCCTCCTCCAGCTCAGCCTGTTGCGAGGATGTCGCTTCCAGGGCTGGACGATGCGGGGGCGGATTGCTCGAGAATTTCTTAACGACCTTGCCTTGCGAATCCAGAAACTCGAGCGTGACCTCGCCCTTCGGTTTGTCTTTCAGCCAGTAATAAATGACGGCGCCATTCGGTGGATTCGCGCCCGCGCTGCCCCCGCCCGCGAGGCCGGGTATGAATCCGCGGCCGAACGCACCGCGGTACGTATGCTTGGGTTCAAACAGGTGAATATCTTCGTTGGCCACGCCGTCCGTCAATTGCGCCAGCAACTGCGTATCGTCGAGTATCCAGAACGCCCGTCCCTGCGTGGCGGCCACCAGCTCGTGCTCTCGTTTTTGAATGGCAAGATCGGCAATCGGTGTAATCGGGAGGTTTAACTGTAGCGACTGCCATTTGGCGCCACCATTGAAAGACACGTAGATACCGGTTTCTGTTCCGGCGTACAGCAGGTCTTTTCGGTTCGGATCTTCGCGAATGCAGCGAGTGAACGTGTTTTGCGGAATTCCGTTGTCGATCTGATGCCAACTCTTGCCGTAATCCGTTGTCTTGTAGAGGAACGGCCGGTTGTCGTCGAATTTATAGAGAGTGCCGGCGAAGTACGCCGTTGCCGGATCGAACGGCGAAGCTTCAATCGAATTGACCTGCATCCACTCCGGCATGCCCTTGGGCGTCACGTCTTCCCAATGCTGGCCCCCATCGCGAGTCACGTGAACCATGCCGTCGTCGGAACCCACCCAGATCACACCCTGTTTGACCGGCGACTCCATGACCGTGAAGATGGTGTCGTAATACTCGATGCTGGTGTTGTCTTTGGTGATCGGGCCACCGGAAGAAATCTGCTTCGATTTGTCATTGCGCGTCAGGTCACCACTGATCGGCTTCCAGGTTTGGCCCTGGTCTTTCGACGCAAACAGCACGTTGCCGGCGGCGTAGAGCAAGTCGGGATCGTGCGGCGAAAACAGCAGCGGGAAATTCCACTGGAAGCGGTATTTCAGCGCATCGGGCGCCCAGCCCATTTCGTTGTCGGGCCAGACGGTGACATTTCGCGTTTGCCCGTCGTGGTGGTCATAGCGCGTGATGAGGCCGTCATACGAACCCGCGAACACGACCTGCGTGTCCTTTCGCCACGGCGCGAGCCATCCGCTCTCGCCGCCGCCAACCGGGTACCAGTCGCGCTCGGTTATGCCGCCGCTCGAAGTGCGAGTCGCAATCTTAACCGTGGTATTGTCCTGCTGCGCGCCATAGGCGTTGTACGGGAAATCATCGTCTAAGGCGACCCGGTAAAACTGCGCGGTGGGCTGGTTATCTTCGCTGCTCCAATTCTTACCGCCATTGGTGCTCACGATCACCCCGCCATCGTTGGCTTCGATCATGCGCTGCGGATTGCCGGGTGCAATCCAAAGATCGTGGTGGTCGCCGTGCGGCGTGCTGATTTGATTCCAGGTTTTTCCCGCGTCGTCGGAACGGAAAAATTCGACATTCGTCGCGTAGACTTTGTCGGGATCTTTCGGGTCAGCGAATATACGCCCGTAATACCAGGCGCGCTGGCGAAGCTTACGCTCGTCATTCACTTTAGTCCACGTTTTACCGGCGTCATTGGACCGGAACACGCCGCCGTCTTCGGCTTCGAGCAGCGCGTAGACGCGGTCCGGATTCGCGGCCGATACGGTGATCCCTATATTTCCAATGACCCCTTTCGGCAGTCCCGGATTGTGGGTCAGATCCGTCCAGGTGTCGCCCCCATCCGTCGACTTGAAGAGACCGCTGCCAGGACCGCCGCTTTCCAGATCCCAAGGCTTGCGATAGACCTCCCAGAAACCCGCGTAGAGGATGTTGGGATTCGTGGGATCGAACACCAGCTCAATGGCGCCAGCCTTGGGTCCGCGGGAGAAAATCTTTTCCCAGGTCTTTCCACCATCTTTCGAGCGATAGATGCCGCGATCTTCATTCGGGGCCCAGACATGACCAAGCGCCGCGACGTACACAACATCGGGATTCCTGGGATGCACGCGTATGCGGCCGATTTGCCGGGTGTTTTCAAGCCCCATGTGCTTCCAGGTTTTGCCTGCGTCCATGGACTTGTACACGCCGTCACCATGGGAGACGTTTCCGCGAATGTCATATTCGCCCATGCCGGCATAGACAATGTTGGGGTCGGATTCCGAAACGGCGACGGCCCCCACGGAAGATGTGCCAAACGGCTGGCCATCGGAGACGGGCTGCCAGTCCATACCGCCGTTGGTGGTTTTCCAGATGCCGCCACCCACACCGCCGAAATAGTAGGTGTCCGGCTGGGAATCGACTCCGGTGACGGTAGCCACGCGGCCTCCTCGGAAGGGGCCGACAAGCCGCCACTTCAGATTCTTCAAGACCTTCATGTCCTGTGCGTTCAGAAGCGACACGAACAGGAAGCACAATGCAGCAGAGGAAATTTTGTTAAGCATGCAGTTACGATTCATTTTCACCTGACAGACTGAATGATTGATGATCAGGCGTTCCACGTGTTTCAATTCGAGCCACATGGCGGCCTTTCCCGGCAACCCCCGATCCATAAATTTCCAAGAATTGTCGATACGGGCGTTTGCCGTTCGACACATTATGGAGATATACGCATGACATACATGTTGCTGATTTACCTTGATGAGCAAGCCATGAGCGACGCAGAGCGGGAGCAGTGTTATCAGGAATCCGCGCAACTGGCGCAAGATCTTGCAGCGGGCGGACAGTACCTGGCCGCCGCTCCGCTACACCCGACGTCGGCTGCCACCAGCGTTCGGGTGCGGGATGGGAGGCGGCTGGTGAC
>JAVKSW010000261.1:0-4577 GCA_039583505.1 Bryobacteraceae bacterium
CGATACCCCCGCTGTCGCTAGTCGCGAAACTTTCTGACGATCAGCGCGCCAGCTCCGGCGATCACCGCACCCGCGGCGACACCAACCGCGAGTTTCGGAACCACGTCGGGCGGCGCAGGCGGCAGATAGGTGACGCCCGTTTCATCTGCCCGTGCCGGTTCACGCACGTATCGTCCCCGCTCAGGAATGCGGAAGTGATCCGCCAGGCGCTGAAGCTCGTCCGTCGTGTCAGACATCGGCAAGCCGTGTCCCGCTCCAATTACCTTGGGCCGCAGCGCCGCCATCGCGTGCACGGACCGGCGTGCCTCCTGCCAGTCCGAGGTTCCCGCTCCCGGTGGCCCGCAGATCTGCTTCCGCCTCATGATCGTATCCAGGAAATTATCCAGGTTCATCGTCACCACTGCATCGCCCGCCAGCAGGACTCCATCACCACGGCGAAAAAACACAACGTGACCTGGTGTATGTCCCGGTGTGTTTACAACTTCCCAATCGCGCATGCCCAGATGCGGCAGGTTATTTCCAAGCTCCTCCAGCCGATCGCCTAAGTTCACAGCCCCTGACGGAAATAGCCGGCTCATGATCGAAAAGAAACCAGGCACTGTCGGGTCCATTGGCGCGTACGACGAGCGGCCATCCAAATAGGGCCACTCCAGACGATGCGTATACACCCGCACGTTCCACATCTCCGCCAGCGCCGGCGCCGATCCGGAGTGGTCGAAGTGTCCATGCGTCAAAACGATGGCGCGTGGCCTGGCTCCCGGTCCGAAACGCGCCTCCGCGGCCTCTTTGATCTTCTCGGCGTTGCCCGGCACCCCCGAGTCGACGAGCACCCACGATCCTCGATCGCCTACCAGGTAAGCGTTCGACATCATCATCGTCACCACTGCGACATCGCGCGCGATTTCTTCCATGCTTATCAGAATCGTGCCGCCTCGGTTTTGTTTCCGAATCGCGAGTGCCCGCCTTTAGTGCCCGTCGCCCGATGTGGTCTGATTCGCCGCGCTCACTTCGCGATTGTAGTTTGGATACGGTGGCTTATGCGGCTGTGGAGGAGGATTCTTCTTCAGCTCTTCCAGGGCCACAGTCACTGCGCGCTCCAGTTGCGGATCGTGTCCTTCGGCAACCGCCTTCGGGTCCATATCTACCTCCACATCCGGCGCTACCCCGTGATTCTCCACATCCCATTCGCCCGATGGACTGAAAAACGCCACGCTCGGCGCCGTCACCGTGCCGCCATCCATCAACGTCGGATATCCGAAGATCCCCACCAGCCCGCCCCAGGTCCGTTTGCCCACCAGCGGCCCCAGCTTCGCGTACCGGAAGTACCAGGGCATCGCGTCTCCTCCCGAGCCTGAGAATTCGTTAATCATCATTACCTTCGGTCCCTGAATCGATCCGTTCGGCGTGCGGTAAATCGCGCCGTACCGCGGAGCCCAATAGCTCAGCAGCTCCCGCCCCAGCACTTGAATAATGTAGTCCGCCGCCTGCCCGCCGCTATTGAACCGTTCATCCACCACCACCCCTTGTTTCTCGGTCTGCGCGAAGAAGTAGCGGTTGAAATTCGCCAGCCCCCCGAAACCCGTATCGGGCAGATACACGTAGGCCAGCTTCCCGCCGCTCAGTTGGTCTACCTCTCTCTTGTTCTGGGCTATCCAGGCCAGCGTCCGCAGTCCTGCTTCATTCGCCGTTGGCACGACGCTCACGTCTCGCGATTTCGTTCCAGATGCTTCGGAAGCAACCTTCAACACCACACTGCGTCCCGCCGTATTTTCCAGCAACCGGCAGATGTCCTCGTTTGCCGTGAGTTCCTTCCCATTTACCGCCAGAATGTAATCGCCCTTCGCAATCTTCAAGCCGGGCTGCGCCAGCGGCGCGCGCTGCTGCGGATCCCACGCGCCTCCCGGATAGATCTCCTTAATCCGATATCGCCCGTCGCTGATCTCGTAATCCGCTCCTAGTAGTCCACCCTGCACGCGCAACGGCGTCGGCATCGTTCCGCCTCCGCCGCGTAAATGGCCCACCGTAAAGCTGCCCAGCATCTCCTGGAAAATGTAATTTAAATCGGAGCGCGATTCCAACTGGTTCAGGTAAGGCTCAAATTCTTTTTCCGCGGCCACGGTATTCACTCCGTGGAAATGCGGATCGTAGAAATAGCTCCGCTCAATCCGCCACACCTCGTGATACATCTGCTTCCATTCCGCCTTGGGGTCCACGCGCACCTGCATGCCGGTCAGCTTCAGCATTCCCTCACCCGCTTTTACCGGAGGGTTCGCCGGCACAATCGCCATCTGCGGCACTGGCCGCTGCGGCGGAGCTCCCGCACCCGGCGGAATCGGCGGTCCCGCCGTCTCGATCAGCATCTTCTCCCCATCGTCTGAAAGATCGAGGGAAGCGACGTTTTCCGCCAGCTTCTCCGGCTTCTGCGTTTTCAAATCGAATTTCACCAGCGTGCGTCCCCGCGTCTGTTCTTCCGGCCCGCCGCCCTCGAGCAGGTAGATCGTTCCCGTCTTCCCCGCCCGCAGATCTTGGTAATTCCGCGCTGGTAACGGCAGCGGAACAATCCGTAGCTCCAGATCCGCCAAATCGATCCGCGTCGGCTTCGGCTTCGCTTTTACTCCCGCCTCCTCGCCTTCCTTTGCCCCGGCTTTCTCCACGCTGGGCCTTTTCGCGCTCTCAGCTTTCTCTTCGTCGCTTTCCGGAGCCACCGGCGACACGCCTTCGTTGCTCAGCACCATCGCGTAGACATGCCTCGTCACTTCGTGCTCATCGCTACTCATGTCCAGCCCCGAAGACGCCGGACCGTAATTCGTGCTCGCCGTGAAATACAGGTACGGCCCGTCTTTATCGAACGCCACGTATCGCGCGTCGCTCATCCCATCCGTGACTTGCGTCGCCTTCCCCGAATCCACCGAGTACAGGAAGATCGCGTGTAGCCGGTTCCCGATCGAGCGCGTGTACGCCAGCCATTTCGAATCCGGCGACCATGCCGCGTCCGACTGGAACTCCCAGTTTGGATCCCGGTCCACTTTCGTCAGCTTCTTCGTTTCGGTATTTAGCACGAGGATCTCGCGCTCCGCGTCCGTAAATGAGATCAGTTTGCTGTCAGGTGACCACCGTGGATCGAAATAGTACATCGCCTTATCCAACAGCGGAAATTTCTTCACCTCTCCGGCGCCATTCTGCCCGCTCACGTGCAGGGAATACAGTCCCGATTCATCTGAAAAATACGCGATATGCTCACCGTCTGGCGCCCATGCGGGTTGCCGTTCCATGACGCCGGCCGTGTTCGTAATGTCCCGAAAGTCGCCTTTCGATGCCGGCACCGTCAATATGTCTCCATGCGCTTCGAACAACGCCCGCTTGCCCGTTGGAGAGATGCGCGAATACCGGATTTGCCTGCTGACATCCTCGAAATGGGGCCGCACCTCGGAGAAATCGGCCGCGATTTCCACCGGGATCCTCTTGCTCTGACCGCTCTCGGTGTCGTACACGAAGAGTTCCCCGAATTGGTCGTACACGATAGCGCCCGGTCCCCCACTCGCCGAACGAATGTCATGTCCGTTGTTCTTTAGCACCTCGCTGACGGCCTTAGACTTCGGGTCGTAGCGGAACAGTGTAACCGGCCCGCTTCGATCCGAGAGGAAGTACACTTTGTCGCGCACCCAAATCGGATTGAAATCGCTGGAGCCTTCGCGCGGGATCTTCACCGTCTTCAAATCCGGAAAATCGGTGATCGAGATCGAGCTCGCCAGCCCACCGCGATACCTCCGCCACGCCACGAAATTCGTGTAGTTAAACGAAAATCCACCACCCGTCGGTGAATACGCGAACCTCCGCCCGTCCGGCGAATACTCGCCCGAATACGCCATCGGCAGCGGCAGCGCTTCGGGCAGTCCGCCATCCGTCGAAATGTGGAACAGTTGCGTGTAACGCGGCGAATGACTCTCGCGCGCCGAGCGGAAAATCACGTTCTTGCCATCCGGTGTCCATCCCACCGCGAAGTCGGGGCCGGGATGATACGTGAGCCGTTTCGGAACCCCGCCGCCTGCCGCCACCACAAAAACATCGGTATTGCCGTCGTATTCTCCCGTGAATGCGATTTGCGTCCCGTCCGGCGAAAACACCGGATCGGTCTCCACGCCAACGCCCGTGGTCAGGCGAGTGGCCGTCCCGCCCGCGCGGTTCACCGTCCACAGATCTCCCGCCAGCTCGAACACGATCTCGTGCGCGTTCATCGCCGGCCGTTGCAGCAGATACTTGCCCTCAGGTGCCGCAATCGCCGACACCGCGATACCGAACAGGAGCAGATGCTTGGCTTTCATCAGGTTCCTCGAATCATTAAAATACTACGAACCTCGCCGAGCGAGGCAGCAGCCGCCTATCGGAGGACGTAGCGGGAAAGATCAGCTCGCGCCTCATTCAACCGCCGCACCGCTGATGGCCATAAAGCAGTTGATCTCATCCGCCGTGTCGCCGCCATTCGTTAGCTGCATCATGAAAACCCCGACCAGATCCTTATCCGGATCCACCCACTCATACGTCCGAAAGGCCCCGCCCTTCACAAAGCTCCCGATCGA
>JAVKSW010000262.1:0-4574 GCA_039583505.1 Bryobacteraceae bacterium
AGGAGGTCCTGCTGCACGCGTTCAAAAATCGACCGCCAATCTCCGGTACTCGGCTGCCGGTAGAGACGCATCGTGGGGTACCACGGGGAGTCATCCCGGCCTAGCATCCAACGCCAATCGCACTGATCCGGCAGCAGCGTCCAAACCGGGCGTGCCAGGGCGCCGGCCAGGTGAGCGATCATCGTGTCCACGGTAATCAGCAGGTCCAGTTCATTCAGAGCTTGGGCATCGCGAAGCACAGTGGCCGATTCGTCATGCAGGTTCACGATCTGCTTTGACCAGCTTTCTATATCGGCCGCTGCGGCGCCTGCCTGCAAACTGTGGAACGCAACGCCAGGCGTGGCAAATAGAGTCGCGAAGTACTCCAGGGAAATAGAACGCTCCGGATTATAGCTGCTGGCGGCCCAAACTATGCCTACACGCAGCGCTCGGAAACTCTCGCGGGGAAAGAGGGGCGGAGCAGACCCCACGTGCAGGTACGGAACCTCGCGCGGAATGGATTCCAGGGTGGTCCGGAAGATCCGTGGCAGCTCCACAATCTCGATCTGCTGATCCCAATGGGGCTCCGGTTCACCCCAAGTGAAGACGTGGTCGGCGATGCGCGATTCCGCGAGCAGCGGTTTCAATCGGGGTTGCGCCTCAACCGCCAGGCTTCGAGCGCGCTCGCGAATCAGCCCTGCGTAGCGAATAAATTGAATCGTGTCCCCCAGGCCATGAAGGCACCGCAGCAGGACGTGGCGTCCTTCCAGAGCGCGTCCGTCCCAGAAACGATGCGGATCGGGTTTGCCCCTGCTGGTGATCGCATCGCTTTCGCGCCAGGCAAGTTCAAAATCGCCTGCCAACATGTGGCAGGTCCAGCGGTGGGCAGCGCACGCGTCGGGATCGTAATTCGCATCCTCGGCCGCATCGAAAAGCCGCAGTGCCTGAGCAACACACCCCGACCGCAGCCGTTCTTCGGCATCGGCAAAGAGCTGTTCGGCTGTCATATTCTTAACGTAAGCTAGTAGGGAGGTTTGATATGACATCCGCGCAACCTGCCCCTGAACGCACCGCTCCACAGAGCAAACCCAAGCTTCTTCTGGCAGACGACCATCATTTGGTTCTGGATGCCCTTTCTTTCATGGCCGGTTCCGAATACGAAGTGCTGGGAGTAGACAGCTTAAAGGCTTTCGAGGACGCGGTCGAGCGGTTCTCCCCCGATTTGGCGATTCTGGACATCCGTATGCCCGACGGCGATGGCATCGAAGCAGCACGCCGCGTTCGTGAAAAGCGGCCCGACTTGAAACTCATGTTCCTGTCGATGCACGCGGAACCGGCTTTCGTGAGACGCGCCGTCGATACGGGAGCGCAGGCATATGTGTCCAAACACGCCGCGGCGGAAGAATTGCTGCTCGCCATTCGGACCGTGCTCGATGGTGGGAAGTACATCGGCTCCCACACGGAAGCACCCGAAAAAACGGACCAGGGGTCCGAAGGTCCGTTGACCGAGCGGCAAAAAGAAGTGCTGCGGTTGATTGCGCGTGGATGCTCCGCAAAAGAGATTGCCAGCCAGTTGAATATCTCCGTGCGCACTGCTGAATTCCATCGTGCCGCTATTATGGATCGCCTCAAGTTGCATTCCACCGCGATGATGACCAGGTACGCCGTCGAGAGAGGTCTCGATTAAGCGCACGGCTGTTACCCACGCGCCCTTTCGTCGACCGAGCTTGAATTATGACGTGGCTCGCCTGGGCTTTTCTGTCGGCCGTCTTTGCGGCCGCGACGGCTATCCTGGCCAAGCTCGGAGTCGCCGGCGTGGACCCGAACTTCGCGACGGCCGTCCGCACGACGGTCGTGGTGATATTTACCTGGCTCATCGCCTATGTGGCACGCGAGTCCGGCACGTTTCACGTTCCGTCCAACAAAACCTGGCTGTTTCTCGCGCTTTCAGGCTTGGCCACGGGCCTGTCCTGGATCTGCTATTTCCGGGCGCTGGCAACCGGCCCCGCGTCTCGAGTGGCGCCCATCGACAAGCTC
The DNA here is from genome assembly GCA_039583505.1 of Bryobacteraceae bacterium. Taxonomy (GTDB): domain Bacteria; phylum Acidobacteriota; class Terriglobia; order Bryobacterales; family Bryobacteraceae; genus Bog-105. The sequence goes on from JAVKSW010000262.1 coordinate 2,017, forward strand.
AGCGTGGTACTGGTCATCCTGTTCGCAACCCTATTTCTGGGCGAAAGGCTGACGTGGGGAAAAGCAGTGGGCGGCCTGCTGATCTGCGCGGGCGCCATTGCGGTCGCCTTCGATTAACGACTGCCGTTTCCGCGCCCACCATTCCCCTTCTGAATAATGGGGAGAATGATCGCCGATGGGTAGCCCTTCTCGTGAAACACACTCTGCCGGGCTTTGGTCAGCTTCGTCTCATCCGCATTGGGCCGGACCGAGTTCAGGTTGCGATCGAACCGCGGGAAATTGCTGCTTGATACCTCCAGGCGCATGCGATGTCCGCTCGCGAAAACATAGCTGGTGACGCCCGCATCAATACTGATCTGGTACGCGGTGTTGCGTTTGACGAATACCGGCTCGCTCAAAGAAAGGCGGTAGCGCAGCCGCTGTATGCCGTCGGTCACCAGCAGCGGCCTGCCATCGGGCTCGACGTCCACCAGCTTCGCCGTGTAATCGGTATCGTTCACCGAAGTCGCGACGTAGAGCACCACGCGGACGGGTCCCGTCACTTCAACCTCTTCGGAAAGCGGTGCGGAGGTATAGACCAGCACATCCTGCCGCGCTTCCACACGGGTTTGATCCAGCGGCCCGGGCGCCAATATCCTCGGGTCGCAGCAGATCGCGCCGCCGGTGGTGGGTGCCGGAGTCCTGGGATCGTACGTAAACACGTCTGATTTCGATTGCCGGACAATTTGCCAATGCAAAACGCCATCTCCCTCGCTCGAATTCGCATGACCGCCGCTGTCCAGATACAGCGGAGTGTAATGCGTGCGCGCCAGCGGCCATTCGTGCTCTTCGCGCCAGACGTTGGGGCCCATGACGAAAATGTGAAGCAACGCCGCCGCCGATTCCGGTTCCTCCCGCGCGGCCGATTTCTTCAGCCACCTATCGAACCACTCGGCTTGCTTACCGCGGATGGGAATCGCCCCTTCCGGCCCGAAATCTCGCGTCGGAAACTTCCATGCCGGATTATGCGCCCAAGGCCCGATCCATGTCTCGACCGCTTCATGCCGCTTCGAAAGCCGGGAGAAAGCGTCCAGGTCGCTTTCCGCATATTCGTCGAACCACCCTCCGAACGAAAGCACCGGGACAGTCACACGCCGCATGTGCTCACGGACGCTGATGCTCTTCCAATACGCGTCATAAGAAGGATGCATAAGCCCGCGCCGCCACAACGGCAGCACTAGGCCGGTTGCCTCGATATCTGCCGTGCGCAACGGTACATGCCCGATATAGCTGGCGAAGACCGGCCGCACATGCGAGGGCGGCGTGAGATTCTCAGCCAGCCACAACAGCCGATGACCCAACTGCAACGCTCCCCCGCTCGAGTAAACGCGATCCAGATACTCGTCGTCTCCCGAGCACATCGGCGAGATGGCCAGCAGGTGCGGATTATCCTCTACCGCCGCGGCCCATTGTGCAATCCCGAGATACGAGCTTCCCGCCATCGCCACGCGCCCGTTCGACCAGGGCTGTTCGGCGATCCAGTTGATGCTGTCATAACCGTCCGGGCCCTCCTGGAAAGCCGAAGTGTACACTCCTTGCGAGGCATAGCGCCCTCGAACGTCTTGAATGACGACGGCATATCCGCGCCGCACGAAGAAGCGATAGCTGGCCATCGCCCGCGCCTTGCGGTTGTACGGCGTACGAACCAGTACGGTAGACCATCGCGTGGCGCCAAACGGAAAAAAAATGTCCGCCGCCAGATGAATACCATCTCGCATCGGGATGGTGACGCCCAGTTCCGCGCGCATGCCGGGAGACTGCATGACCGGCGGCCGGGGAGTTCGGACACTCACCTGAGCTGATGCGCCGAGTGGCAGGAACAGAAGCAGACCGATTTCGCTGAAAAGGCGCACAACCAGGACGCTGGTCACGGGGCGGAGGCTGAGGGTTTGGGACGCGGTCCAAACAATGCCGTTCCGACGCGCAGGATGGTCGCCCCTTCCTCGATGGCCACCTCCAGATCGCCCGACATTCCCATCGATACTTTCGGGAGACCATGGCGCCGCCTGAGTTCTGCGAGCTGCTTGAAATACGGCCGCGAGTCCTCCGGATTTTCGGACCACGGCGGCATCGTCATCAGGCCGGACACCTCCAGATGAGGACACGCTTTAGCCGCATCAAGCAATCCGGGGATATCCTCAGGCCGAGCCCCGGCTTTGCTCCCTTCCGCCGAAAGCTTGATCTCAAGCAAAATGTCGATCCGCACATTTCGCTCGCCCGCTGCGGCATTCAACCGCTCCAGAAGCTTGGCGGAATCGGCGGTTTCGATCGTCTGGAACAGATCGCACGCGAGCCGCGCCTTGTTCGACTGTAAATGGCCGATGAGGTGAAATCGCGCGTCCGTTAAATCCCCCAGCTCGGACCGCTTCTCCGCGAACTCCTGCACGTAATTCTCACCGAACTCGCGCATTCCCGCCTCGTACGCCTCGCGAATCCTGGTGGCAGAAAATTTCTTCGTGACGGCCACTAAGTTAATCTCCGACCGCTTGCGACCGCTTCGTTCCAGCGCACCCTCGATG
>JAVKSW010000263.1:0-4568 GCA_039583505.1 Bryobacteraceae bacterium
GCAGTAGTCCAGCCCCGGGGTAGGAGGCAGCTGCTGAGGAAAGAGGCGCTCCTGGACTTCGCGTGCGATTTCGACTTCGCGGCTCAGCCGTTCGCGCCGCGCGATTTCGACAGTCATGGCGGTGGTGAGACGCGCCACTTCGAGGGCCAAGCCGGTCTGTGCGGCGACGGATTCGAGGAGGCGAAGATCGGTGGGCGAGTAGGGCTCCTGAGAGCGCTTCTGGCTGAGGCTGATAAAGCCGAGCAGATTGTCTTTCACCGAAAGAGGCAAGAGCAGCTCGCTACGCAAAACGGCGAGGCGAGCGCGCTCCTCGTCGGTAACATCGGGCGCGCGGTAAATCCACGAATTCGGGTCGTCGATATAGACACGGGCCGGTTGTCTCGATTCGCGTAATTGCCGGACAGTGGCGGCGTCATCCGGAAAGGCCACGTGCGGCATGGCGTCGTAACCGAGGGCATAGGCCGGTTGATAGGGACCGCTCGCGTTGATCAACACAGCGATTTGCGAGACATGGAGCGATTGCGAGATGCGTTCGGAGACAGTGGTGAGCAGGGGGTGCGTTTCCACAATGGAGCGGACGCGCTCACTGAGCTCGGCGAGAAGTTGCTCGGCGTTATAGGCGTCGCGAAAGAATCGCCGATCGATCCAGGCCGCGAGCATCTCGGAGAGCCGGCGGAACCAGATCCAGATGGCGACCGCGAGCGCGATGATCACGTAATAAAGAGGACTTCGGCCGACGCGGTTGAGCAGGGAAAACATGGTAAACCCGAGCACGACGGCAAAGAGGACGCGCAGCACGCGAACACCGCGACGGGCAAGCGCATATTGGAGGCCCTGGCGGATGACGACGCGCACGTCCATGGCGCGGTGAACCACGATCACATAGGCGAGCGTGACCGGAAAGAGAAAAAACAACAGCCAAGCGGCCAGATATACCCAGCTCGGGAAGTATTGTTCCATCGACACGCCGAGCAGGTGGGCAACGACGGCCAAGCCGACAACGGGACAGAGGCTGACGAGGGCGCCAGCGATGAGCACGCGCAGGCGGCGTTTGGCGTCAGGCGAAGTTTGAATGCGAATTTTCAGCGCGAGACAGAGAAACAGGGCAATTACGGCGATCAGATCGAGCAGATTGAACGCTGCCCTGAGAGGGATGAGCACGCGCTGGATAAAGTAGACCGAGGCGTAATTTTCGAGCGCGCCGACGCTGGTGATCGCATCGCAGAGCGCTTCAAAGGCGAGAGGAGCGATGATGATCCATTTCCATGGCACCCAGCGGCCCCATCGGCTTTCACGCGGGAACGGCTCAGGGAAGTAAATTCCAAAGAGCAAGAGCCAGATGGCTAGGAAATCAGCGGATGCCGCGTGATACACCACGGCATAGTCGCGCAGCCATGGCTCCCACGATTCGGTTCCCGGAGTAAAGTAGGACGCAAAGCTGAGCATGAGCGCGAGCAAGAGCCAAGCGCGAATGTCCTGCAAACGCGCGAGGGTGACCCAGACACCGAGGACGATGCAGAACCAAGGCAATACTGCTGTGATCAGGATCACCGTCCACGTGGCGAAAGAATCGAGAAGCGGAGGACGGGCGGCCTCGAGCCGGGCGTGAACGGTGCGAACGGGAGCATTGGGGCCGCTGCGAACCGTGAAGGTGATCGAGTCTCCCGGCCTGCTGTTTGCGATGACTTCCCCGAAGACGGAAGTGCCGGTCATCGGTTTGCCATTTACGCTGAGGACTAAGTCGCCGTTGTGGACGTCGGAAACACGGCTGCCGGAGTAGGTGTAAGCCGAAAACCGTGGGCCCTTCGAATCGGGGAAAACGGCGAAGGGATACTGGACGACTTGCCTGCCAAACCAAGAGGGAAAGCGGAACTCGGTGTAGCGGACCTGGTAGATCAGGGCGATAGATAGAAGGAAGGCAAGCGCGGCGTAGCGAGTGCGGGAGGGCGCGCGTATTCCGCCGTGGGGCGCGATGCGACTCGCTTGTGGTGCATTTAGCAAGCTATAAGGTTACTGCGTGAAGTGCACGTAGCGCGGGCCGCTTGCTTACGGTGCGCGGTTCTGTTGTGCGGTTAAGTATTTTTTAAACCGAGGGCCTGGAGATAGCCGGGGTTAATTCGACAGGAGTCGAAGCGAACTTTGTCGAGGAGATCGGCGAGGGCTTTTTGAGAATGTTCGAGCGAAGGGCGTGCGGCGATGCGTTTTTCCGCGTTGCCGGTGCCTGCGGGCATTTTGGCGAAGGCGACGATTTCGTCCCAATAGACCGGCTTTTGAATCGAGACCATGCATGAAGGCTTTTCCATTTTTTTATACGGCCAAAAGCACCAGCCGATATCATTCTTGTCGAGAAGACTGGCGAACTGCTGAATCCAGGCGTCGGTGTTCTCGCCAGATTCGCCCAACCAGATCGGCACGTTGTAGCGGTCGCGGTAAGCAATATACTCCTGGATGGCGCCTTGAACCGGAGGCATCCAATATTTGTGGAACTCGTATAGCGGGTTCGAATCGAAGGGCGGGCCGAATACGTTGAAATTGGTGTCCCACTGCGCGGCTTCGAGGATGATGACATGGTTGCTATCCACTTCGCGGATGGCGCCGGTGATGCGGCGGAGAAGCGGCTCTAAGCGGTCGTTGTACTTGCGCAATTGCGGAAAGTGCGGAATGGGTTCATTCAACAGGTCGTAGCCAAGGATGATCGGCTCGTCTTTATAATGCTGCGCGATTTGTTTCCAGATATCACAAATCAGTTGCTGATCCTGGGGGCTTTCGTACAGCCACGGGTAACCCCAACTGTCGTCTATATTCGCGCCGGTCTGTCCACCGGGCGCGCAATGCATATCCAGAATCACCCAAATGCCGGAGCGGCGGCACCAGGCAAGAGCGGGATCGAGAATTTCGAAGCCTCCGCCGCCCGGGAGAAAGAATTTGTAATGCAGCGGGATGCGAACGGAATTGAGTCCGGAGCGCTGAATGAACTGAATGTCGCTTTCGGCGATGTAGCGGCGGCGGTATTCTTTCCAAAAGTCGGCGGCGGCACTGGGACCGATCAATTCATTGAAGAAGGCTTCGATCTCGCGCGGCGATTGGGGCCCTCCTTCGAAGAGAAACATGTATCCTTCGGGCTCAAACCAGTTGCCCAGGTTGATGCCGTGCGGGATCAGAGCTTTTCCAGCGGGATCGACGAGATTTTTCCCGTGCGCCTTGACGAAGCCGCTTCCGGCCTCGGCACCGAGTGCGAGAGAAGCAGCGAGAAACTCACGGCGCGAGCAATTCATATAAGTCTTATAGCCAAGCGAGAGTCGAAATGGAATCGGGCGCCAGCATCACTGCCGCTTCGCTTCCGACGGTGCGCAACAGGACCTTTTTAGCGGGGCCGCGATTTGTCAGGACGAGAGCTTTAGCGCCGTCGCGGTTGGCGAAAGCGACGTGAGACACTCCGTCGATTTCGCCTGAGGAGTCAATGCGTCGCGCACCGGGGCGAGCGGCACGGGAATAGTGAGACAGAGCCCAATATTGGCCGCTGCAGATAATGCTTTTCGTCGCGGAGTTGATCGTCACAACACCGCCGCAATCGAACGGGCCGAGATTTGGCTTTCCGTCCTCGTCGAGCGCCAAATTCCAAGCGACGATGCAGCGGGACCAATTTAGAAGAATGCCGGCGAAGGTTGCTCCCCAGGAGGTCCAGTCGGTCGCATAATCGGGAGAATTGAAGGAGGGGCCACCTTCTGTCCAGTACATGTGTTTTCCGGGATGCGCTTCATGGACGCGACTCATGGCCGAAGGCTCTCCCAAATAACCGTGCCAGGCGACGCCGTCGACGTACTGGTTGACGAGGGGATCGTCCAGTTCGCAAATTGCACGGCCCCAGAGGTTGTAGTTGTGATCGATAATCCAAATTTTGGTAGCGATCCTGTGAGCGGCTAACTGAGCACCCAGGTGCTGAGAGATGAAGCCGGTCTCGTATTCCTGACCCCATAAAGAAGCAGGCATGCGCCCGTCCTGATCGGCATCCACTTCATTCTGTACGGTGACTGCGTTCACGGCGACACCTGCGCCGGCGTAGGCTTCCAGGAACTTAACAAAGTATCGCGCGTAGGAGGCAAAGTGCTTCTTCTCCATCAATCCACCGAGCATGGATCCATTGACCTTCATCCACGAGGGGGGACTCCAGGGCGACGCGAGCAGGAAGAGATCCGGGTTGAGGCTGCGGGCTGCCTTGAAGGCCGGGAGGATGTAATCGCGATCGTGGTCAATGGAGAAGCGGCTGAGTTCAGGATCGGGACCGCCCTCATCGTAGCTGTAGACGCTGGTGGAGTAATCGCTTGACCCAATACAGATGCGGCAAACGCTGAGGCCCATTTGGGATGGATGAAACAGGTCATGAAAAAGTTCTTCACGAGCCGGCGGCGAAAGCTGGTTGAGCGTAAAGCAGGCGGCGTCGGTGAATGCGGCGCCGAAGCCGAGGATCTCCTGAAAGGTAGCGGCCGGATCGATGGTGATTGCCTCAGCGGAGGATTTTGCATGGGGCTTCCAGGCAAGAGAAGGCGCGGGGCAAAGCGCTGCGTTCC
>JAVKSW010000264.1:0-4535 GCA_039583505.1 Bryobacteraceae bacterium
TAGAGGCAGAACGCGAGGAAGCGTCAGCGCAGGATCGAGATTCGGACGGGGGACGGTAGGGCGGAGCAGTGCGCTCAAGCTCTCCGGAACCCCGTCGAGATTTCATATCGTTCATCTGATTCGATCAAGGGGCTCGTTTGGAGAGGCTTAAATCTAAGAACCGGACGAGAAATTTCGGTGCTCTTCATTCGTGCGATAGTGCCACTTGCTGGGGACTGAGCCGAAATTAACAATGCTGGGCTGTCAGGGCGATCTATACGCCGCCCGAGAGGGTAAGTTTACGACAAAGCGGACTTAACAGCACTGAAGATCAGCGATATGGATACGGCGTTCGTGCTGATCCATGTGCATCAGGGCAACGGCTCACGCGATTGTGTGCCTTATGATGCGGCCTCGCAGGCATCATAGTTTACATCGAGGCGCAAACCGGGTCATCCGCTATGCCGCTTTCTGCGGAGTCTCTGGTTTGCGAGCACACCCACCTAGAACACCGACACAAGCGCGTTCTTCCCAGCGGCTGCGCCCATATCGTGTCGAGTCTATTCCGGGTCGCAAGACCGATCGGAAAGATAGCGAGTAGATCGCAGATCTGCTGCAGCACGGATTGCTTCGCATTCACCTATTGATATTCTGTAGGTCATCCGGTAGTATTCTTATAGGATTTCTATACGTCCCAATGGCTGAATCACGAACCGAACTGCTGCGCGGCACACTGGATCTGCTCATTCTCAGAGCGCTTACGTTGAATCGCGATCATGGCGTCGGCATAGCCCGCAGAATTCACCAGGTTTCCAAAGGGACATTCGATGTCAAGCCGGGCTCGTTGTTTCCGGCGTTGCATCGGCTTGAGGAGAGGGGCTGGTTATCTTCCGAGTGGGGCGAGTCGGAAAATTTGCGGCGCGCCAAATATTACAAGCTCACGAAAGCGGGCCGAAAGCAGATTCAAAACGAAATGGCGAATTGGGAGCGTGTCTCCACTGCAATGGCCTGGGCCATAGAGGCCACCTCGGAAGGGTAAATCATGCCAAACATCGCAAGCTTTTTGCGCAATAGCTTCCGTAAGAAACGCCTGGAACGAGATCTGGATGACGAGATACGTTTTTATCTCGAAACGACGGCCCAAGACAAAATGGCGTCAGGGATGAGCGAAGACGAAGCGCGAAGGGCTGCCCGACTGGAATTGGGGAGCGTGGATTCCGTAAAGGATTCTGTTAGGGATATCCGAACCGGAGCAATGGTCGAGCGAATTTGGCAAGATGTCCGCTACGCTTGCCGCGCTCTTCGCCATAAGCCGGCTTTTACGGCAGCGGCTGTGCTGGTACTGGCGCTGGGCATTGGCGCGAACAGCGCCGTGTTCAGCTTGATCAACGCTTTTCTCCTAAAGCCACTGGCCGTCACGAAGCCCGAAGAATTAGTCGGCCTTTACAGCCGCGAGACCAAACAACCCGATGTTTACCGGGCATTCTCATATCCGAACTATCTGGACATCCGCGACAGCCAGGCGGCCTTTTCGAGCGTGACGGCCCACGACCTCGCTATGGTCGGCATCAAAGAAGGTGACAAAACGCGCCGAACGTTTGCCGACGTCGTCTCTTCGAATTACTTTTTGACGCTTGGTGTGCGGCTCTTCGAAGGCCGTCCATTCAGGGCCGAGGAAGAAAAGCCGGGCCGTGACCTAACGGTTGTCGTGTCGTATTCGTTCTGGAGCAAAACGGGTGAAGATCCCCAGTTAATCGGCAAACATCTGCGTATTAACGATCATCTCTTCACGGTCATTGGTATCACGCCCAAGGGATTTACAGGTACTACCGTGCTCGCGAGCCCCGCGCTATATCTGCCGCTTGGCGCGTATGACTTCGTGATGAACGATATTGAAAGTCATGGCAAGCCGCTCGACATACGCGATAACAATTCTTTGTTTCTGGTTGGCCGTCTGAAACCAGGCGTTACACTTCAGGCCGCGAATGCAGCGCTCGCGGTGGTTGCTTCCCAAATGGGAAAGGCGTTTCCAGCCGAAAACAAGGACCAGATGTTGTCGGTCCATCCGCTCTCGCGCCTGGACATCTCGACCAATCCTTCGAGCGATAACGATCTGTGGGCGCCCGCTATTCTGCTGCTCTCGTTGGCCGCGGTCGTGCTGCTGATCTCCTCCTTAAACCTTGCCAATATGATGATGGCCAAAGGCGCCGTACGGCGCAAGGAGATCGCGATCCGGCTCGCCATTGGGGGCAGCCGGCGCCGCATTGTGCAGCAATTAGTTACAGAGGGACTGGTGCTCGCTATTCTGGGCGGCACAGCCGGACTGTTCGTTGCTTCCTGGAGCACGACGCTTCTTATCGGCTCGCTCTCACGGGTTGCTCCGATCGATCTGGTTTACGATTCCACGCCCGATGCGCGCCTCCTGGCCGGCGCGCTTGTCTTTTGCGGGATGAGTGCAGTCATTTTCGCGCTCTTTCCGGCGTGGAAGCTTTCCAAGCCGAAGACCTGGCTTGATTTGAAGGAAAATGCTGGCGAGGATGTCGCTGGTCGCCCACGCCGTTTATTCTCGCGCGGAAACATGCTGGTCATCGCACAACTCTCGCTGTCATTGATGATGCTCGGAGCCGCGGGCCTCTTCATTCGTAGCGCTACGCGCGCCGCCAATGTGCAGCCGGGCTTTTTGCTTGATAACGAGATCATTGGGGACGTGGATGCCAGCCTCGCTAACCAGGACGAGGCGCGGGGACGCCAGACCTACCGTGCGCTCCTGGAGCATCTGAGGCAAATTCCTGGTGTCCAGTCGGTCTCGATGGCCGCTACAGTTCCGTTCGGCGTGACTTCTTTGGGCACCAGCGTGCTGCCTTCCAACTCCGTGGCTTCAAAAGACCATCGGCCTATGTTTGCGCGCTTCAACATCGTTACCGACAGCTATTTCCAAACGCTCGGCATTCCGTTGCTGCGCGGCCGAGCGTTTGCTGCCGCGGAGAACATGCCGGAATCGAAAAGCCGTGTTGCGGTCCTCGATAAGCTGGCGGCCGATAAGCTGTGGCCTGGCGGCAATGCTGTTGGCCAGAAGATTCGTTTGGATGAAGCGGGCGGAGGCTACGCGCAAACGTGCGAAATCGTAGGCGTGGTGGGCAATGTGCGCGAGAAGATTGTGGGCGACGAAGCCAGGCCGCTGCCTCATGTATACGTCCCGCTCGGGCAGCATTATCAAGCGGATATGCAAATTCATGTCAAAGTGGCGCCGAGTTCGCGCGATGGCGAGCTGCGGATGCTCGATACGATTCGTCGCGGGATCCGCGCCGCTGACCCACGTCTGCCGCTACTGTCGTTGAAGACCATGCGCGGCCACTTGGACTCCGGCGCAGACATCTGGGTCGTACGCACGGGCGCGCATATTCTCGAGATTTTCGGCGGAGTGGCCCTCTTCCTTGCCATGATTGGCCTTTATGGTGTGAACGCATATACGGTGGCGCGCCGCAGCCGCGAGATTGGTATCCGCATGGCGATCGGCGCCGATTCCGCCTCTGCGCTGCGAATGATTTTGGGTGAAGGCCTTCGCATAACGGCAGTGGCCGTAGGTTTAGGATTGCTGCTCGCGCTCGGGATCGGGCAGGTTCTGGCCGGATTTCTCTATGAGGTTCGCGGCATCGAACCCATGGTGCTGCTGATTGCAGCGGCCGTGCTGGCGGCTGTTGCTCTGGTCGCCTGTTACATTCCCGCCCGAAAAGCCTCGCATGTCGATCCAATGATCGCTCTCCGTTACGAGTAATGCCCGCGGTCGAGAGCAAAGCACACCGGGTTTCCGGAAGTGATCGCACCAGATAGATCCGCGTGTAGCCGCCATGTGTTTAAGAATCGAAGCAGGAAGCTCCCTAGTTCGGGACTGAGATACAGCCTTACCGCCGCGTGTCCGCCGAAGGATTCGGGACTTGATTCTCCGGTCCGAGTTGGATCAAGCTGCAGTTAAACACCGCGAACGACAGCGTTGTTTCCACTGACGCCGTTATGCACGAGTGCTCCAGGGATGCACTCGCGAAATGCTGCAACTCCGTGGCCTGGACCTGCAAAAGCTCCGATGGGGGGCGTCGGCTTCCAGCAGCGCGAGAATTGCGCTCGAACCGTTCATGCGTCCAGAAACTCGACTACCGCGGACCAGTCGCAAGATGGATGGGCAAGTGATTTCCGAACTCCCCTGTATTTAGGATATCGCGCACACGGGGGCTTGCGGCAAGCCCCGGGTCGTGTCGCATAATCGTCGACCGATGCCAAAACCTATGGAAACGGGAGTCGATAAATGCGTGTAAGTTGTCCGATTTACTTATCGCCGAGGCATGTTGGACCGATGGTGCTGAGGTTAATCGGAGTATGTCTATGAGCGCACATGCGGTGGTGATCGCCGGAGGAGGTCCGACCGGGCTAATGTTGGCGGGTGAGCTGGCGCTGGCGGGTGTCGATGTTGCCATCGTCGAGCGACGCGAAAACCAGGACCTCCCTGGCTTGCGCGCAGGCGGCCTGCACATCCGCACGACCGAGGTGTTCGATCAGCGGGG
>JAVKSW010000265.1:0-4507 GCA_039583505.1 Bryobacteraceae bacterium
GGCACATTCCACTCGGCACCTATAATGACGGGTGATGATTCCCAAGGTGCGCAAAGCAGTATTTCCGGCCGCCGGGCTTGGCACGCGGTTTCTCCCCGCGACGAAGGCGCAACCCAAAGAGATGCTGCCCATCGTTGACAAGCCGCTCATCCAATACGGCGTCGAAGAGGCCATGCACTCCGGAATCCAGAACATCATTATCGTTACCGGCCGCGGAAAATCCTCCATCGAAGATCACTTCGATGTCAGCTTTGAGCTCGAACACTTGCTCGACTCGAAAGATAAGTGCGAGATGCTGTCCATGGTCCGCTCAATCTCCGACATGATCGACGTCTCGTACGTGCGGCAGAAGGAAGCGTTGGGCCTCGGCCATGCCGTGCTGCGCGCCAAGGAGCTGGTCGGAAAGGAACCCTTTGCCGTGGTCCTCTCCGACGACGTCATCGCCTCCGATACGCCGTGCATCCGCCAGCTCTTGGACGTCTACGACTACTACGGCGCCTCGGTCCTGGCGCTCATGGAAGTGCCGGTCGATCAGATTTCCGCCTATGGAGTGGTGGACGCCGAGCTGGTTTCCGACAATGGGCGCGAGAATCGTCTGTTCCGCATTCGCAACATGGTGGAGAAGCCGAAACCTGCCGACGCACCGTCGAATCTGGCCATCATCGGCCGCTACATATTGACGCCGGAAATTTTTCATTGCGTCGAATCCATCCAAGCCGGAAGCGGCGGTGAAATTCAGTTGACGGACGCCTTGAAGTACATGTTGCGAAACCGCCCGATCTACGGATTGAAGTTTGAAGGCAAACGCTACGACGCCGGCGACAAGCTTGGCTTCCTGAAGGCCACCGTGGAATTTGCTTTGGAACGGCACGATCTCGGCCAATCCTTCCGGGACTATTTGAAGACCTTGTGCCTCCAGCAAAATTAGCGCTGCTCGCGTTCTGTGGCTCCCTTGCCTGGAGCGCGGACCAGAGTTACGGCGAGCCTCCCACTCCGCGATCGGTCGCCTATGTGGAGATGGCACTGCAGCAGGGAGATCTGGCATCCGCCTCAGCATTCGTCGCGCAGTATCGCCGGCTGAATGGCGACACACCCGAAGCGCTCGATGCTCTCTCGTGGCTGGCGCGCGGTCAGTTGGCGGCCGGGCAGCTTGCGGAAGCTTCAAAGACCGCGGACGAGATCCGGCATACCGCGCAAACGGCTCTCGCCACCCGCAGCCTCGACGCGGAGCCGTATCTGCCCATCGCTCTCGGCGCCGCTTATGAAATTCAGGCTCAGGTCCTGTTCGAACAGCATCGGCGCGCCGAAGCCATCCAGTTGCTCAAATCCGGAATGCGCGCCTGGCACGGAACCTCCATCGTCGATCGTCTGCAAAAGAACCTGAACAGTATGACGCTCGAGGGCCGGCCCGTGCCGCCCATTGTCGAAACGGAATGGATTGGTCCGAAGCCCGCCGCCTTGACTACCCTGCGCGGTCGCGTCGTGCTGCTCTTTTTCTGGGCGCACTGGTGTGCCGATTGCAAAGCCGACGCCCCCGTCATCGCTCAGCTCGCCACTGAGTTTGCTTCGAAAGGTCTGGTAGTCATCGCTCCCACCCGCCGCTATGGATACACCGCCGACGATGAGCACGCACCGCCATCGAAAGAGACCGAATTCATCCGGAAAGTTTATGCTCACTACTATTCCGCCATCCCGAACGCAGGCGTCCCTCTCAATACCGGAAACTTCGAACGGTTCGGTGTCAGCACCACGCCCACCATCGTGCTTCTCGACCGGCAAGGGCTCGTGAAGCTCTATCATCCCGGTGCCATGGACGAGCCCACGCTGAAGGCTGCCATTGAACCGCTGCTCAGGCGATAATTCTTAGCATGAACCTCCGAGTGCCGTTTGCCCTGCTGCTCGCATCGATTCCCTTCTCGGCCCATGTGTCGGCAGCCGCTCCGGGCACCACCATCAGCGTCTCCGTCAGGAATCAATTCGATAAGCCGGTTGATAACGCGGCGGTGATTCTCGATTTCCTCGGCTCACACCAGATCGTCAAGCTGGGCAAGCGCAAGCCCATCCATTGGGAGGTGCACACCAATATGCAGGGGATCGCCCACTTCCCGCCCGTTCCCGAAGGCACCGTGCAATTGCAGGTGATCAAGAAGGAATATCAGACCTTCGGAGACAAATTCGACGTCGACACGCCCGACAAGAAGATCGATATCAAATTGAGCCCGCCGCAGAAGCAGTACAGCGTACACGGTCCCCTAAAACCGGCCGACACCGAGCCGCCCAAGCAACCCGACCCACCCAGCGCAACCCGATCCACCCACCGCTAACTGAGCTGCGACCAAAGGGAGTGGACTTACTCCATCGCGATCGCATCAATTTCGACCTGCACATCGCGCGGTAATCGCGCCACTTCCACCGTCGAGCGAGCCGGCGGATTTGTCGCGAAGTACTTCCCATACGTCTCGTTCATGCGCCTGAAGTTGCTCATGTCCTTCAGAAACACGGTGGTCTTCACCACATCGCTGAACGAGAGCCCTGCCGCTTCAAGCACCGCTTTCAGATTCTCCAGCACGCGCACCGTCTGATCCTCAATCGAACCCGTGACCAGTTCGCCGCTCTGCGGGTCGAGCGGTATCTGCCCGCTCAGAAAAACAAACCCCTTCTGCCGGACTGCTGTTGAATACGGGCCGGCCGCTTTGGGGGCGTTCGGCGCTGTGATGATCTCTTTCATCTTTCTATCTTGCAATGGGAAGCCGGACAGAACCGCGCAGTTCGTCCATCTGCGGCACTCCCAACCTCTGAAGCACCTGGTCCAACTCTTCGGCAATGAGCGCGGGCGCGCGCGGATCGACAAACGTCGCGGTGCCCACTTCAACCGCCGACGCACCGGCCATCAGGAATTCGGCCGCATCCTCTCCCGTGGCGATCCCTCCTATCCCGACAACGGGAATCTTCACCGCCCGTGCCGCTTCGTACACCATGCGAAGCGCAAGCGGCTTGATCGCTGGACCGGACAGCCCGCCGAACCCGGCTCCGATCCGGGCCCCGCATTGGGCAACGTCAATCGCCAGCGAAACAAACGTGTTCACCAGAGAGATGCCATCCGCCCCTGCGTCTTCGGCCGCCATTGCAAACGGCTCAATGCTCGCCACGTTCGGCGACAGCTTCACCAGCAGCGGACGCCGGGCAATGGAACGCGCCCGCGTGACCAGCCGCGCCAGCAACGCGGGATCGCTTGAGAAAAACAATCCGCCCTCTTTCGTGTTGGGACACGAGACATTCAGCTCGTACGCGGCAATGCCCTCCGCATCTTCCAGAGCGCTGATGACGCGCAGGTAGTCTTCCTCGCAGTATCCAAAGACGTTCGCGAATACCGGCACCGAATAGCGGCGCAACTGCGGCAGCTTGTCTTGAATGAAAGCGGCGACTCCCACGTTTTGCAGGCCGACCGAGTTGATCATTCCGCCCGCCGTGTGCCACAACCGAGGGGACGGATTCCCGGCGATTGGCTCCCACGAAAGACCCTTGGTAACAATGCCGCCCAGACTGTTCAGGTCTACCAGGTCCGCAAATTCAATGCCGTAGCCGAATGTTCCCGAAGCTGCCAACACCGGATTGCGCAGCGGGATACCGCAAAGTATGGTCGCCAGCCGCTGCATTCAACCGGTCGCCGTAACCGCTTGTTCGCAAGTAAGCTGCTGCGCCGTGTGTCGGATCAACTCCCATGTTTCGCGGACGTCTTGCTCCGTGGTTTGAAAATTGCCGATCGCGAAGCGCAGCACGAACTGCCCGTTGAGAACCGTATGCGAGAGAAACGCCTGGCCCGTTGCATTGACCTCTGCTAAGAGTCGCTGATTGAAGTCGTTGTCCGCGCGACAACGGAAACAGACCAGAGAAAACGGAACTGGCGCGGAAACCTCAAAATTTTTGTCCTCTTGAATCAGCCGTTTAAGCAACTGTGCCAGGCGCAGCGCTTCACGAAGCATCGCTACAATGCCTTCGCGTCCGTAATAACGGAAGACATACCAGAGTTTCAGCGCTCGAAACCGCCGCCCGAGCTGCACGCCGTAATCCATGTAGTTCACGACGCGATCGTCCTCCGGCGTTCGGAGAACCTCCGACGCAAGCGACGACGCGCGACGAAAAACATCGGGATAGCGCGTGTACAGGACGCTGCAATCGATCGAAACGTAGAGCCACTTGTGCGGATTGAGGATCAGAGAGTGGGCGCGCTCCACTCCTTCGAAAATGTGCCGCATCTCGGGGAGCACTGCGGCGGAGCCGCCATACGCCGCATCGACATGCAGCCAGATTCCATAGCGCTCGGCGATGTCCGCGATCGCGGGAATCTGCTCGATGGCGCTGGTGGACGTGGACCCCACCGACGCGATGATGCAGCAGGGCCGCTTGCCCGCCGCGAGATCAGCCTCGATGGCTTGTGCAAGCAGTTCGGGCCGCATGCGGAATTGCCCATCCACTGGGATGCGGCGAACGTTTTCCTGTCCAAAGC
>JAVKSW010000266.1:0-4506 GCA_039583505.1 Bryobacteraceae bacterium
GGTCAGAACAACCGGCATCGGCAAGACGACATTCTGAAACCAGCCGTCTTCGAGCTCGCGCTTGACGCGCACCGTGCTTCCTTGCGGCTCCACTTCCATGACTATGGTCGCGTGAGCGAAGCCCAGTAGCTCCGCCAGTACTACTCCGGTTTGCCCGTAACCCAAATCGTCCGATTGCAGGCCGGTGAGAATGAAATCCGGGGACTCGGGTTGAATCGCTTTCGCCAACAGTCGACCGCCCGACAGGGGATCCAACGCGCCCTGCTGTGCAAGCTCAACGTGAATGGCCCGATCCGCGCCCTTCGCGAGTGCTTCCCGGATAGTTTGCGTCGCGCGCTGCGGACCAGCGCACAAAACGACCACTTCTCCGCCCAGCTTTTCCTTCAGTTGCAGTGCCTCTTCCAGCGCATAAGCGTCCGGCTCGTTCATCTCGTACGTGAGGTCCGTTTCATCCAGCCATTGCCCCGGGCCATTCACCCGCAGGGCAGAGTCGCGCGCAGGCACCTGCTTTACAGCAATAATAATTTTCATTGGGTCGTTCGAGGATGTGTCTCTTTCAGTATGCAGGAACTGTTGCCGCGGACCGAGCGGCGCGCTTTACGCGAGCGGTTCAGACCCGGATGCCCCATTCAAAGGGGTCGCGGTCGTCCAGGATGAGATGGGCTTCCGAGTTGACAAAAGCGGAGCCGGTGATATGCGGGATGACAACGCCATCGCGAACCGTGATGGACGCCTCAAAAAGGCTGCCGATCAAACTTTCCTGACGCCAGACTTCTCCTTCGCGCAGCATGCCTGCGGCATATAAACAGGCGAGCTTGGCGCTGGTGCCGGTGCCGCACGGGGAACGGTCGTAACTTTTTCCGGGACAGAGAACGAAGTTCTTGCTATGTGCCGTGGGAACGGTGGGTGGACCATAGACTTCGATATGGTCGATTTCGCCGCCGTTGTCGCCCGTGATGCCGTTCGCGGTGAGCGCCTGGCGGATGCGCCAGGTGTAATCAGTCAGCGCGTCCAGGTTGGCGAGCGACAAGTGGAATGGGCAATCGTAAGTCAAGAAGAACCAATTGCCGCCCCATGCGACATCGCCCGTGACCGTGCCAAAACCTTCTACGTCTATTGAGACGTTTGCAGCCGAGCGATAGCTGGGCACGTTGTTTACAGTCACCTTGCCCGATTCGTGCAGTTGCGCTTCCACGATACCGACGGGCGTTTCGATGCGATGAACGCCAGGCGCTATTTTTCCCAAGTGGGCGAGCGTGACAGCGAGACCGATGGTGCCGTGGCCACACATGCCGAGATAACCGATGTTATTGAAGAAGATCACGGCGGCAGAGCAACTGGGATCGTTGGCTTCGCAAAGCAGAGCGCCGACGATGGCGCTGGAACCGCGAGGCTCATTGACAATTGCCGAGCGGAAGTGATCGTATCGATCTCGAAAAATCCGGAGGCGTTCGGGGAGCGGTCCGCTGCCGAGCGGCGGTCCACCACTGATGACGACACGTGTCGGTTCACCCTCCGTATGGGAATCGACGATATGAATTCTTGAGCGGTTCACGGGGATAGAATTACGTATACAATCTTGCCTCACTCGCTTGACGCAGCCGGTACGCTGGTCTGCCGATGCGAGGATGTATCGTTGGAGAAGCTCAAAAAGCTTCCGTCCTTTCGCGCCGCTAAACTACATACGCGGTCCCAATTTTTCCGGCACGGGTGGGCAGCATGGTGCCCGACCCGCCTGCTTCACAGGAGACAGGAGAGACGAAATGAAGAAGATGGAATGGCGTGGGGTAATCCCGGCAATCACGACGCCGTTCAATGCAGATTTATCTATCGATCATGGTTTTCTAGCGGAGCATTGCCGCTGGCTTGTCGATTGCGGATGCAGAGGGGTGGTCGCTCTCGGGTCGTTGGGCGAGGGAGCGACGACGAGCCTCGCCGAAAAGTGCGAGGTACTCGAGACCTGCGTGAAAGCGGTGGGGGATCGAGCGCACGTCGCGGCAGGAATCTCCTCGCTGAGCACTTCGGAAGCAGTGTCCATCGCGAAATCGGCGGAAGCGATCGGATGCGACGGGCTGATGGTGCTGCCGCCATACGTCTACATCGGCGATTGGCGCGAGATCAAGTCGCACGTGAGCGCAATCTTTTCGGCGACGCGGCTCTCCTCAATGCTGTACAACAATCCGATTGCCTACACGACCGATTTCCTGCCGCCGCACGTACATGAGTTGCTGAACGAGCACTCGAATCTGCATGCGATCAAAGAATCGAGCGCGGATGTCAGGCGCGTTACCGCCCTGCGCGCCCTGACCGGCAAGCGGTTGGCCATTCTATGCGGCGTAGATGATGTGATTGTCGAGGCGATTTACGCCGGAGCGGTGGGATGGATCGCGGGACTCGCGAATGCCTTTCCAAAAGAATCGGTCGAATTGTACGAACTTGCCGCGCGAGGCGAAACCGAGCGGGCCTTCGAGCTCTACAGTTGGTTTCTGCCGCTGTTGCGAATGGATACGGTTCCGAAGTTCGTGCAGTTGATCAAGCTCGTGCAGGAGGAGGTAGGGATGGGCAGCCAGCGCGTACGCGGGCCTCGACTTGTGCTTACAGGGGGCGAACTGGCGTCTGCGAAAAGGGTAATTGCCGAGTGCGCGGCGTCGCATCCTCGTCAGGCGGCAGCAGTGAAATGATTGGGCGACTGCGCGGAACTGTTCTCGAGAAGCATCCAAACCAGGTGCTGATCGAGGCTGGGGGCGTGGGATACGACGTCCAGATTCCGATCTCGACGTACACATCGCTCCCGGAGCAAGGCGCTGCCGTCACCTTGCGCATCTACACCCACGTGCGCGAAGATGCGCTGCTGCTTTTCGGGTTCGGCACGGCGGATGAGAAGCTGTTGTTCGAGCGGCTGATCTCGGTGAGTGGGATTGGGCCGAAGCTGGCGATTACGGTGCTTTCGGGGTTGGCCACTCCGGATCTGATCGCCGCGATTCGAACCAGCGACGTTGTGCGACTGGTGCGCATTCCGGGTGTCGGGAAAAAAACGGCGGAGCGCATCGTGCTGGAGCTGAAAGATAAATTGGCCGGCATCGAAGCGTCGGGCAAAACTGCCGGGCCAGAAGAGGCGAACACGCAGTTTACCGCCCTCGAACGCGATGTGCTTTCGGCGTTGCAGAATCTGGGTTGCTCGCGTGCGGCCGGAGAGGAGGCGGTCCGGAAAACGAAAGAGCGCGGCGCGCCGGAGAGCTTCGAGCCGTTCTTCCGGGCGGCGCTGGCGCTCGTGCGTTAAGGTGGGAGTCTGATGCGCTCCGTCGGCACGGTTTCTCCTGCACAACAGGACGATGAGCGCCAGTTTGAAGCCGCACTGCGTCCCACGCGGCTAGAGGATTTCTCAGGACAGCCACATGTGCGCGAGCAGCTTTCGATTGCCATCGAGGCGGCTAAGAGGCGTGGAGAGGCAATGGACCACGTGCTGCTATGCGGCCCGCCGGGGCTGGGCAAGACCACGCTTGCCGGCATCATCGCCAACGAGCTGGCGGTATCGATTGATCAGACGGCCGGACCGGTATTGCAGAAAAAACTGGACTTGACCGGCGTTCTCACGAATGTGAAAGCGCGCCAGGTTTTCTTTATCGATGAGATTCACAGGTTATTGCCGGATATCGAAGAAACGCTGTACTCGGCGCTGGAGGATTTCCGTCTCGACATTCTGATTGGGACCGGACCGGGCGCACGGACGCACTCCATGTCACTGCCGCGGTTTACGGCGGTCGGTGCGACGACGCGCCAGGGACTGCTTAGCGCACCTTTGCGGGGACGTTTCGGCATCGTACTGCGGTTGGATCCCTACGACGAAGTGACGCTGGCGAACATTGTGCAGCGCTCCGCCGGCTTGCTGAACGTTGAGATTGCGGGCCCGGCCGCGCACGAAATTGCGCGGCGCGGGCGCGGAACACCGCGCATTGCGAACAGGTTGCTGCGGAGAGTTCGCGATTATGCGCAAGTGCGGGCGAACGGGCACATCGATCCGGAGGTCGCGCATGCGGCTTTGGATCTGCTGAAAGTCGACCGGTACGGCTTGGACGAAGTGGACCAGAAGATCATGAGGACCATCGCGGAAAAGTATGCTGGCGGTCCGGTCGGGTTGAGCACGATTGCCGCATCCATCGATGAGCAGGCGGACACCATCGAAGAGGTATACGAGCCATATCTGCTGCAGCTGGGATTTCTGGATCGAACGCCACGTGGGCGTGTCGCGACGGATCGCGCGTTTGAATATTTTCAGATTCCGCGACGGCACCGGTACGCCGGGTCGCAGGATCCACTCTTTTAGATTTCCAATTCCAGGAGCCGGTCACCCATGCCCGTTAGAACGGCGTATCTGTCATTGGGCTCAAATATCGGAGAGCGGGATCGGAATCTCGAGCGGGCGCTTCATCGACTGGAGCAAGAGGGTGTTCGCGTGGTATCGCGGTCATCGATCTATGAAACCGAGCCGCAGGATGTGACTGGGCA
>JAVKSW010000267.1:0-4504 GCA_039583505.1 Bryobacteraceae bacterium
TCATTCGAACCGGGCCGGTAGAGCACTAACCCGTTCTCCACCTGTCCTGAATCCAGATGCACGTCCCGATGTTGCGATCCATCGTCAATGTGCAAAATGGCGCTGCTCGCCGAGCGTACAACCGCATTGCGCCTGTTCCAGCTCAACAGAACGCGGTCGCCTTGCCCCTCTGCGCGCAACATCAATCCGGTGTCGGGAAGGATCGCTCGCAAAAGCGTGGGAAGCCCGCTCTCGGAGGACAATCCGCGCACAAAGAGAAAGGCAAAAGTTGCCGCTGCCATGACCGCGCAAACGATCGCCGAAGAAAGCCAGGGAAGGCGGCGTTTAGGCTGGGAACGAAGCGCCGGAAGCCCGGGCACCTGCCCCGCATTGATCCTCTGCACTGCGAATTCGCTTCGTCGTTCGGGCACGATAGATCGCGATCCAGATCGAACGATCTTTGCCGGGTCTTGCCTTCGCCCGGTGCGGCTCTCTTGCACATTCGGATCCTGCGGCTCTCGGCGTTCAAATTCGTCCAGCTCCGCCCGTGTGACGATCGGGTTCACCAGGCTCTGCATGGCGATTTCGACCGGACCAGCCGCCGCGCTCTCAGTCGAAAGGCGCACTGCTCCCCAACGATGCGCCTCGGACGAGAGCGGCGCGCCGTTTGCTCTGCTGTAGAACTCCAGGACCATGTTGCTGTTCGCTTCCGGTCTCAGGATCAACGCGAGATCGTTTGTGTGCGGGAAATTCGCGTTGTGAAATTCGATTTCGCTCGCGTGCAGGCCTCCCGATGCGCGACTACGGTACCAGCCGATCAGATCGAGCGCGGATACCTCCGGGTCGCTCTGCGATGCCAGGATCAATTGCTCGAGCCTCTCAGTCTTAAGAGGCGGCGACTGCTCGCCAAAGGGGACAGCCACTGACTTGAACGCCTGCAGCATCACCAGGACTTCCCCTTGCGCGCCGAACAGAAGTCCCGTGGATTCCGATCCCTCCGATGCAGCCTTCTGAATCCGAGCGCAAAGCCTGCTCACGAACTGGGCAGACAACCTGACCGTCAGCGCAAGCGGGCGCGGGACCCTGGAGGCGGGTGCGCTCTGATCAGCAACGCTCATGAACAACTGCTCCTCTTCGATTCAAAAGCCGGTGTTTTGGGCCAATCTTAATACTCTACTCCCAATGGAATACTCCATCCCCAAAACGGGAATACAAGGAGTTAGCCTTCGCCATCACAGGACTGGAGCTGAGTTACCCGCCGTCTCCCCGACCCGACAGGAGTAGAATCTTGGGAAAGGGGTTCCCTATGCGTTCTCTGCGAGTGCTCCTTCCTTGCTTCGCCGGGCTATTCGTCTCCGTTCCACTCTTTGGCCAGGCGGTAATCTCCGCTCACTCAGGGGTGGTTCATTTTTCCGAGGGTGCCGTCTTCATTGACGATAAACCGCTCGATCACAAGGTCGCTACTTTCCCGAATATCAAGGAGGGCTCTACGCTTCGGACCGAAAAAGGACGGGCTGAGGTTCTTCTCACGCCGGGTGTATTCCTGCGGGTGGATGAGAACAGCGCGATTCGGATGCGCTCGAACGCCCTGGACGATACGCGCGTCGATTTCCTGCAAGGTTGCGCGATTATCGATTCCCTGGACGCCTTGGCCGACAACCATGTCAAGGTTATGTACAAAGACTCCGAAATCCGATTCCCGAAGCCCGGAGTGTACCGCCTCGATTTCGAAACCGGAACGGTGCTGTCGTACAGTGGCGAAGCCGAGGTTAGTCACGATGGAAAGAAGTCCGACGTCGACGAGTCGCACCTGTTCTTCTTGACGCTTGATCTCACCACCAGGAAACTGGACGATCCGGACGATGAATTCTACGATTGGGCGAGGGAGCGGAGCAACACCATATCCGAAGAGAACCAACTGGTCGCTGAAAGCTCGGGAGATCCAGGCGATATGGACGCTGACCCGAACGCCCTAACCGTACCGCTTCCAAATCTCGGCATCCCGAATGCCGGCGTTCCCAGTGTTGTTCCTCCTTACGCCTATCCCGCGCCCGCGCCTCCCGACGCCTTTCCGATGGGCAGTGTACTCATGAACCCGTTCAGTCCGTATGCCATGGGCATTCCCTACAATCCTTTCCCTGTATTTCCCGTGTTTGTGTTCGTGCGCCCGCGCCGCGACCGATCAGGCGCTCCCGGCTGGCCGCGTTCCAGAACAACTGGGACGAGTGCCACGAACGTCGGCTCATGGCGAACTTGGAATGGAGTTTCGCGCACGCCGACGTTACCGCGTCTGAGCTTCCCATCACCTCGCCCGCTGCCTGCGACAATGGTGCGGCCCTCATACGCCCATCCCGCATACGCGCGTCCCGCGTACTCCCGGCCCGTTATGACCCCACGTCCAGCACCCGCTCCTGCCGCTGTGCACGCCATCGGGCGGCGCTAGGTTTCCTTCAGCGAGCGGCAAACGCGCCTGTCCTCGATTCATTGGGTGAGTGCGTAGTAGCCCGTGCGCCAGCGCGCCTTCAACGAAGTAAGACCGGGTGGCGCAGTTAACTTCACCTCCACTTTGCGGTACTTCCCGTCTTTTTCTTCGTTCGAAGGCGAATACGCGAGTACATATTGATTGCGCAGCTCGATTCCGATCTGGCGTGCAATGCTCGGGAGTGCCATCGAGGTTCGGGCCGGGAACGCGCGCCCGCCGGTCTGTTCTGCGAGATGCCCAAGCAATCGCGGCCCCGAGAGCTCGGCCCGCGTCAGTATATAGGGAATCTGCTCGAAAACTCCCATCGCATAAATCTGCACGTCTGCTTCACGCACCAGGTCTTTGATTTGATCCGTCGTGTACTGGCTGTTGTTATCGCCTCCATCGGAAATAATCAGCAGCGCCTTTCGGGGATTCTTCGCTTTCTTCATCTCTTCTATTCCCATCGAAACCGCATCCAGTAGCGCCGTAAGACCTTCCGATTCAGCCGAAGTCAGCTTGTCCTCAATCTCCTCCGCGTTTTTGGTAAATCCCATGGCCAGTTTCGCTCGGTCGCTGAATTCAACCAAAAACGCTTCGTCCTGCCCGTTCATCGTTTTTAAGAACTCAGTCACCGCCTGCCGTGACGTCCTCAGTTTGGTTCCCATGCTGCCGCTGGTATCGACAAGCAGGCCCACCGACAGCGGCGCATCCTCGCCGGCAAACTGTTTCACCTTTTGCTCGACGCCATCCTCGAATAGGCAAAAGTTCTGTTTCTCGAGGCCAAGAACGAACCGGTTCGCAGAGTCCGTGACCGTTACCGGTATGACAACCAGGGTTGTTTCGACGCGCAGCGGATGCGCTTCCGCATCTTGCGCCGGAGCTCGGCTGAAGGCAGGCTGCGGTGAAGCGATGATCCAAGCGGCTATTGCAGCAATGAGAGACTGACGCAAGCGAGATTACCTTCTTTCGCTGCCGAGCGCCACTCCCCTGATGGTAACGTTCTTGAAATCAGCCGTCTCGTCGAAAGAACCGATCCCCGCCTTGCCCGTTGTAAGACTCATATCCACAGCGTGCAGCGCCGGAATCATTCGCCCGTCTACCGTCACCTGAACGGTTCCCGTTTTCCCATCCTGTGCGACTCGAATGTGATACCAGCGGTCGGACGCCGCAAAAGCGGCTGGCCCCCCTTCCGGGCTGATTCGCACCCGCTCGCCTCCGTAGACGTGGAAAATTCCATTGTGATGCGGCTGCTTCACAGCCGTGTCAATGGACAGATGTGCGTAATCGAAGTGTGCTGCGTCGCGATACGCGTACACGATCATCAGCGATCGCTGTAACGGTCTCGCGTCAGCCTCAATTGTTACGCTGCCGAATTCCGCGGTGTCGGCGACGGCAAACTGAAACGGCCGCCTCGGTCCCGGGGGAGGTTCTCGCCCAACCAGAAGATGCAGCACTGGCGCTCCGTCTTCCTGGTCGATTCTCCAATCGGCGATATTCGGAACTGCCCACGTATAACCGAAGACGTGTAGCGAGCCCGCCGCGGAAAGCAGCGCAACCAGGAGTGGGAGAACGGCGTAACTGGTCCGACGGTTCCCGATCACAGGGTCGAGTATATACAACTCGACTACTTAGCGACCTCTCCGCGGTGAACTCGACGAAAGCACTCCGGAGACCAGGTTTTCGTCAGACGATCTCGCCGCTTTGCCGGCCTGGTGCAAGTACCGAATCGTGCTGCACGGGCGTATCGGAGGAGACGACCGTACGACCAGCGGAATGGTTGGGAAAGCGGGCACAGAAACAAGCTCCCGTTCCGGTCCCTTCGACCAGCTCCAAGTCCCCGCCGAGATCCAGCATGGTTTGGCGCGACAGCGTCAAGCCGAGCCCGAGTCCGGAGCGTTTTCCCGCGCTCACGAAGGGGCGGAATAACTGGGCGCGCAGCTCCCTCGGCACTCCAGGGCCGGTATCTTCGATGTAAACGCGTACAGCCTTTTCGTCCTGCTTCGCATAGACGAAGATCTCACCGCCGTCTGGAAGCGCGTCGGCGGCGTTCATGAAAAGATT
>JAVKSW010000268.1:0-4490 GCA_039583505.1 Bryobacteraceae bacterium
AACAGCGCGCAATCCAGTGATACCTCCACCATCGGAGCATTGCTCTTGGCCACATTGAACGGCCGCAGCAGCTCCATGTCGATGCGCACGGGAAACACTTCTCCGGGCTGCACGTCCAGGCTCGGAACCGTGACGGATCCCTTCCCCGCCGGCGTAAGATCGTGCGCTTCCACGCGCAAGGTCAGGCCCGAAATAGCTTTTTTGCCCGTATTGCGCAGCAGCAAAGAGGCGTGCAGGTCGATGGCCAGCGACACGCGATGCACCCGCGCGGTTGTTGGACCAAGACTGACGGAAACCGGCAGGACCGGAGAGTCATTGGGAAACTCCACATCAAGCCAGCGGGAGTGGTCCTCTTGCGCAACGGCACAGACGCAGAACAGAAGCGTCGAGAGCGCAAGCACTACACAGCGCGTGACACTACTGCGCATAGACTTTCGTGATTGTCACTTCTCCGGTCTCTTCATCGACGTATCGCGCGGCGACCGCCGAAGTTCCCGAGAGCGAAACCACAGCCGAGGGAGGATGCAGGATCGTCAGCGTCGCGCCTTGCGCACGCACGGCGACCGAATCGGGCGTCCCTCGCAGCACAGTGCCTGTTATTTGCGGATGCTCCAGCCCGACGATTCGACCCAATGCAGCGGCAAGATGCTCCGTCTGTTCTTTCGGAATGTGCGTGGCCCATCCGGCAACGAATAGCGCAATCAGTCCTGTGACCACCGCGCCGCGCACCAGCAGTACACGCCCTCGCCGCACGTTGTCGATACACCGCGCTGCCGCCACGCCCACCGCGATGTTTCCCAACATCTCCCGTTCCATGCGGTTCCAGTCCGCAATGGCTTCAAATGCGGTGAGTGTTTCGGAATTCGCTTCGCGTCTCAACTCCGCCTTAGCCGAGCGAAACAGTGCCACCTGGTGCTCGCAATCCGCGCATCGCGCGACATGATGCCCCACGCGCCAGCGGCGTGACCACGGCAATTCGCCACTCGAATACAGGGCGAGCGTTCCTAACGCGGGATGCAGACTGGCTTCGCTCCCGGCTGTCATGACGGCTTTCTCGCTTCCAGGTACCGCTTGAATTTGATGCGCGCGTTGGCAATGTGCGACCGAACCGTTGCCATGGAACAGTTCATCTGGAGCGCCACCTGGTCCGCCGGCATGTCTTCCACGTCGCGCAGCAACAGCGCCATCCGCTCCCGCTCCGTCAACGTAGCAAGCCCGCCTTCCAGATGCAATTTCCGCTCGCCTCTGAGCAGCATTTGTTCGGGCCCTTCCAAACCCGACGTGCGCGTTTCAGCCAGTTCGCTGATATCCGTAAAAGACAGCTTCTTGTTTCTCCGCAAAAAATCGATCGCCGTATTGGCCGCGATTCGCGACAGCCAACTGGCTGCCTTCTGCAAATCTTTGAGCTGTGCCTGCCGCTGGAGTGCTTTGATGAACGTTTCTTGCGTCAGATCCTGCGCGTCATCCACATTCCCGACAATCCGATAGATCAGCAGAAAGATGCGCCGCAAATTCTGCTGTACGAATTGCGTCTGAAGGTCCGATTCTGTCTGGACCTGCGAATCCGAAATGCGAGATAGTGGATCGCTCACCGCGGCCTCCGAATCGGCAGCAAACGGCAGCAGCGTCGTGAGCAGCGCATTGCTCGTTTCATGCCGCGCGCCCTCTGCCACGTAGGCCGTTGGCCATGCCGCGTGCCAGTCGCTCGTTCGCTCTCGCATTCCTCTACTAAGGGAAGACGACAAGCCTTCGAAAACGTGCAGGATAGCGCGGCCATCAACGCTATTCTTAAGTGTATATGAGGCCCGTGGCGGTCATCGGTATTGGCAAAACCGCCTTTGGCGCGTTTCCGGATCGCGATTTGCGTTCGCTCGCGGTGGAAGCCGTCGGCTATGCGCTGTCGGACGCCAACGTTCCCGTATCCGCGGTGGAAGCGTTTTACTTGGGGAATTTTGCGGGCCCCTCCTTCGTCGGACAGAATCATCTGGCGCCTTACATCGCTACCGCTGCGGGTCTTGAGGGCATACCTTGCACCCGTTTCGAAGACGCCTGCGCCTCCAGCGGCTCGGCGTTCTTTCATGCGTGGCTCGGAGTCGCCGCCGGCATTTACGATGTGGTCATCGCCGCCGGAGTTGAAAAAATGACCTCGCAGAGCACGCCTCGGGTGACTGAAATTCTCGCCGGCGCCGGAGATATGTCGGGCGAAGGCCGCGCCGGAGCAACCTTCCCTGCTCTCTTCGCGATGATCGCCCGCCGTCATATGTATCAACACGGTACGACGCGCGAGCAGTTGGCTGCGGTCTCGGTAAAGAATCACGCCAATGGCGCCAGGAACCCGCAGGCGCATATGCGCAAAGTCATCACCTTAGAACAGGCGCTGGCCGGCAAACCGGTGGCCGAGCCTTTGACTGTCTACGATTGCTCGCTCATCAGCGATGGCGCGGCGGCGGTGGTCATCGTTCCTGCAGACAAAGCCCACCGCTACACCTCGCGCTCTGCACGCGTGCTCGCCGTCGCGCAAACTTCAGATCACGTTGCACTCGATTCGAAGTCCGACATAACCATGTTCCCCTCCGTGAAATCAGCGGGCGAAAAAGCGTACGCCATGGCCGGCATCGGTCCCAAAGAAATTGACGTTGCGGAACTGCATGACTGCTTCACCATCGCCGAAATCGTCGCCAGCGAAGATCTCGGCTTCGTGGAAAAGGGCAAAGGCGGACCCTACGCAGCCGCCGGCTGTACGGCCATCAGTGGTCCCCGGCCCATCAACACCAGCGGCGGTCTCAAGTCGAAAGGCCACCCGGTCGGCGCAACCGGAGTCGGCCAAATCTGCGATGTCGTGATGCAACTGAGAGGCGATGCTGGAGAACGCCAGGTCGCGCGCCATCGCGTCGGCTTAGCCCAGAATCTGGGTGGCTCGGGCGCTACCTGCGTCGTCACCATTTTGGGAGCTGTTTAGATGCCAAGGAAAACGCCCGGCTCTGGATTCCCCGGCGGCACGGTCTATACCGAAACCATCGTCCATTCGCCGCCAGAGCAGTTTGCAGCCGATGCGCCTTATCAGATCGCCATCGTCGATGTAGAGGGCGGCGTGCGAACGACCGTTCGCGTGCTAGGCAAGGAGCCGCGCGAGCGAGCCCGCATCGGCGATCGCGTCGTGTTCATCGAAGAACGCGATGGCGTTTCCTACTATCGCAAGGCGACCGTACCGGCGACTGAAACCTCCAGCGAGACGCCGCGTCCTTTGGTCTAAGGCGCGGCGGCGCTCCGATTGTTTCGTCTTATACTGTCAGCCAGACTCCTTGCTATGTGGAACGTGCGGAGCAGCGTTCTCTTCTTTTCCTCGCTGCTGCCGGTCCTTTTGTGTGCGCAGACCTTTTTCCAAGGGCCGCAGCTCACACCTCCCGCAAGCAACACGCCGCCGGAACAAAAATGCGTTATTCAAGGCCGAGTGGTGAACGCACAATCGGGCGAGCCCTTGAAAAAAGCAACCATTCGGCTCATGAGGCGGGGTTCGCGTGTCGCTGTAGGCGGAATGGTGGGCGCCATGGCGGGCAATGGTCAGCAAGGCTATTCCGCGACCTCCGAAGCAGACGGCAGCTTTCGGATTGAAGCAATTGAGCCCGGCGAGTACACGCTTTCCGGCCAGCGTACCGGCTATTTACACACGCAGTATGGAGCGAAGAGTCCCATGCAGCCCGGGACCGTACTCAGCTTGCGGCCGAGTCAACAAATCACCGACATTGCTCTGGGCTTGACTCCTCAAGCGGTGATCAGCGGGAAGATAGTCGATGGGGACGGTGACCCGGTTCCCGGCGCCACGGTCCAGGTGCTTCGCGAACAGTGGTTCCGCGGCAAGCTTCGCTACCTTCCGCAGAATACAAACCAGACCAATGACCTCGGCGAGTTTCGGGTTCCGGGCCTCTCGTCCGGCAGGTACCACCTCTGCGCGCAAAATGCCAATTCTCCGATGTCCGCCGGACCAACGCCCGAAGCGGGAAAGCCCGACATCCGTCCCATTCGCACGTGCTATCCGGAAGCAACCCTGTTTGCGAACGCCACGCCGATTCAGGTCACCGCCGGTCAGGACGCAGCCGGCATGGACATACGCATGCACACCGCGCAAACCTATCACGTTCGCGGCCGAATAGCCGGCGTCCTGCCGGCCGGCCAAGCACAACGCATTCAGATTTTCGTATCGCCTCAGGACGAGCAGCAGATGTTCTATCTGGGCGCCGCCGGAGGTGTAGGAAAAGATCAGACGTTCGATATCGCCGGGGTGGCGCCCGGCTCTTACACGGTCAACGTTCTTATCGCCATGCAAGATCCTCATCTGACAGCGCCCCGCCAACAGATTGAAGTCGGTCAAGGCGATGTGAACGACCTCGTGATACCTCTTGTCCCGCTCGGCTCACTGCACGGACAGATTCGCATCGACGGTTCTCCGCAGGCTGGCGCCCCTGTCGCGAATCTCGCCAACGTTCATGTAT
>JAVKSW010000269.1:0-4465 GCA_039583505.1 Bryobacteraceae bacterium
ACCACGCCGATGATTTCGATATCCGTCTTCGTCCCCGGATCGCCGCCGTTCCCGATGTGCCGCCCCAGCGCGCCCCGCTTGCCGAAGTAATGGCGTGCAAACTTCTCGTTCACGATGGCTACCTTGGCGCCGCCCAGGCGATCGCGTTCGGTGAATTCGCGCCCGGCATACATCGGAATTTTAAGCGTCTCGAAAAATCCCGGCGAAACATAGTTGACCCAGGGATTCATATCCTCCCCCGGCTTCGCTGTGTACCCCTCGATGGTGATCGTCGAGTCCCATTCGTCGTAATTGAGCGGCGCCACTACCGCCAATCCCGCTGAGCGCACCCCGGGAGTCGCCGCCAGACTGCTTGTCAGATTTTTGTAAAACAGCTTCGATCGTTCCGTACTATAACCGCTCAGAGTCGGATTGACCGTGAACGAAAGCAAATTACTCACTTCGAATCCAGGACTGAGATCTTTCAAATTTTTCAATGTGCGCACAAACAATCCGGCGGTGATCAGCAGTAATAGCGAGAGACCGACTTGCGCGCAAACCAGGAGCTTGCGCCAACTCACCTGGCCTCCACCTGCGACTGCGTTCGCTTGGTCCTTCAATGTCGGTGCTAGATCCGGCCGCGTTGCTTGCAGCGCCGGAAACAGGCCGAATACGACTGCGGAGATCAGTGAAACTTCGAGCGTAAAGCACAGAACCCGCACATCGGGAGCTGTGGCAAATCGGACCGGCGGATCCATATGCGGCAGGATGCCGTTCAACAATTGCGTGCCGGCCACCGAGACCGCAATGCCGAGTAAACCACCGGCCAACGACAGGCAAGTGCTCTCGAGCAGCAGCTGGCCGATAATGCGGCGCCGGCCTGCGCCCAGCGACAGGCGAATCGCAATCTCTTTCTGGCGCGCTGTTGCACGCGCGATAAAAAGATTCGCCACGTTTGCGCACGCAATCAGCAGAACCAATCCGACTAATGCCATCGATGCCCACAGCGGGGCTCCCAGATACACCCGGCCGATGGTGTTTTCCCCGTTTCCGCCGGGCATCAGGTCGAGGCTCATTCGCAGGAATTGCTCCCGCGCGTACGGCGAGGCGTGCGCAAACTCCGCCTGCTGGACCTCCATGGCGAGAATGTGGTGAAAGATCGGCTGCAACGAGGCTTTCGCCGCCGCGAGTGTCACGCCGGGCTTCAGCCGCGCAAACACCTGAAGCCAGCGTCGGCGGCGGTCGTCGAATGGCTTCGTTTCCTGCGTCAGCTCCTTTGCCATGGTCACCGGTACGAAGATGCTGGTGGCAAATAGCGGCTGAATACCTTCAAAGCCCTTTTCCGCCACGCCGACGATCGTGAGTGCGTGATTATTGACCAGAATCTGCCGGCCGATTACGGAGGAGTCGCCGGCAAAATGGTTGCGCCAATAGTCATATTCGAGAACCGCAAACGGCGAGCCCGAGCGGGCGCGATCTTCATTGCTGGTGAATAGGCGTCCTAATGCCGGCCGAACGCCGAGCACATCGAAATACGTGCCCGAAACGAGTTCTCCCGCCGCCCGCTCATTATTGCCTCGAAAGCTGATGCTGAATGGCAGAGTGTACCGGCAAAGCATTCCGCTGAAAACAGTGTTTTGATGACGAAAGTCTTCATAGATGGGATAAGACAACGAGTTCATCCCGGTGTTCGACCCATAGAAGTCGCCCACTTCATGGAGCTGAACCAATTGCTGCGGATTCCGAACCGGAAGCAGTCGCAAGAGTACCTGATTCAGCAGCGTGAACACCGCCGTGTTCGCTCCGATTCCCAGGGCCAGCGACAGTATTGCCACTGAGGCGAATACCGGCGATTTCGTCAGCGATCGTAACGCGTAGCGCAACTCACCTAAAAAGTTCATGCACGCTCCAGGCGCGCGCAGAACAATTTCAGCGGCTGCCTGGAACGCAATACGAACCGGAGCGCAGTTTTGTTCGACAAATGTGAGGAGTGCGCCAACGGCGGATACCGCTGGCGCACTGGGAAGCGCGGCTACGGCGCGAAGTAGCCGAAGATGTCCAGAATCAGATACGTCGAGCTGGACGCGTAAGCGAAGATGGACCCGGTTGTTGTGGGCACAATCGCCAGATTCGAGGTGATGGCTTGGTCGTCGGCATTCAGCGTGGACTCCAACGGCACTGCGTCACCCTGGGACCATAACGTGAGGTACGACAGCGAGCTCGTGGGCACCACTGTAGCACTCAATGCGTACGCCTGGGCAACCGTGGGCACGCTGCAGGAACTGCTCACGAAAGGAGCCGTTATGGTTCCTGTAAATGGTGCCGGGTTCCCGCCGCCCCGCGTATCGAGTACACGGCAGGGCGTTACAGGGTACAGCGACAAACCGTTATTCGGCGGTGCGAAATAGCCGTTGATGTCGATGACCACATCGGTAGCGTTGCTCGCGTAGACGGAAACATTACCGCTCGTGCCTGCCGGAACTATCGTTGCATTCGAGGTAATCGCTCCTGTCGTTGCGTTCAACACCGAAGCCAGCGGCTGCGCAGTTCCCGTCGGCCATGCGGTCAAGTAGATCAGTGGCTGGCCGCCTTGCGGCACGGCGGCAATGTTAAAGGAATACGCCTTCACGTTGGAAGGAATGTTAGCCGAACAGGAACTCGACAGAATCGGGAAATCGCGGCTCCCGTGGAGAGTCAGCGCCGGCCCGCCCAGCGGTCCGTTGGTGGCGCGCGTGTCCAGAACGCGGCACGGCGGCACCGTGTAAAACTCCAGGCCGGTGCTGTAGTTGGTGTCTGCTGTCCCCACGAAGTAGCCATCTACGTCCAACACCAGGTCGGTATCGTCGGTAGCGTAGACGCTGATGCCTCCGCTCGTGTCCGCCCCAATAATGGCGG
This sequence comes from Bryobacteraceae bacterium, assembly GCA_039583505.1. Lineage (GTDB taxonomy): Bacteria > Acidobacteriota > Terriglobia > Bryobacterales > Bryobacteraceae > Bog-105. The sequence continues at coordinate 2,875 of JAVKSW010000269.1, forward strand.
CGTTCGACTTGATTCTGCCGTCGGAGTTGAGGATCGACGTTAAGGGCCGCGCCTGGCCACGCGTCCAAACGGTTAAATAGCTAAGCTTGGCCCCGCGAGGAACTACCGCGATGTTCAGCGAGTATGCCAAGGCTGTGCTTGGGATGGTCACATTCGGGCAATTCTGTGCGTTAATATTCGGGCTCTGCGGGATGATGAAATCACGCGAACTCCCGCCCGCCATAAACGTCCCGCTGAATGCATCGTTGGGATTGCGCGTATCCACTACACGGCAGGGCGTAATTGGCACGAAACGCAAGCCCGTGGCCTGGGTCAGGCTGACGGATTGCTGCGTGCCCGCTACATTCAGTGAGTTATCCGTTATCGCAACCGCCGCACTTGCGGGGGGAGTGGAGCCTCCGGGAAACGATACGCCTACGGTGCACTCCGCCCCTGCCGCGAGCACCGTGGAAGCAGTACAGGTCCCGCTGCTTTGCGTGAACGGCGACGTCACGCTCAGCGCACTGAACGTCAGTGGTGAGTTACCGCTGTTCGAGACGGTCAGCACCAGCGAACCGCCGGCCGCCGGGAACGTAAGAGGCGCCGGCGTCGCGGTCACCTCGCGCAAAGCCTCGTTTGAATAGTCGATAATGTACAGGTTGCTGGTTCCATCCAGAGTGAGCGCCGTGGGTGCGTTCAAAGTGGCACTGGTGGCCGAACCGTTGTCTCCCGAATATCCGGCCGTGTGCGTGCCCGCGATCGTCGAGATTGTGTGGGTTGAATCGCCCGTCACTTTCCGGACGACTTGATTCGTTTTATCCGCTATATATAAGTTGCCGCCCGCGTCCACCGCCACAGCCCACGGTGCATCCAGCAGCGCGCTCGTTGCCGCGCTTCCGTCCCCCGCATAACCGGCGGTATGGGCCGTTCCCGCAACTGTCGAGATCGTCCCGGAGGCGATCGGCGCAGTTACCTTTCGTACCACCTCATTCGTGGAATCCGCGATAAACAGGTTTCCACTCGCATCCACTGTCAGACCAACCGGGAGGTTTAGCTGCGCACTCGTTGCCGCGCCGGCATCGCCCGAAAATCCGGCCGTGCCGTTCCCGGCTACTGTGACGATGGTGCTGCTTCCGGTAATCTGGCCATTCGTCGCCATCACCTCGCGAACGCGATTGTTGGCCGTGTCCCCGATGTAGAGGTTCCCGAGTGCGTCCACCGCGAGCCCATTCGGACTGTTCAGCTCGGCGCTGCCTGCCGCGATGTTGTCTCCGTTGTACCCACCCGTGCCGTTTCCTGCCACCGTTGTGATGACACCTTGCAGAGTGACCTTCCGCACAACATTGTTCCCGCTATCGGCGATATATAAGTCGCCCGAGGAGTCGAGCGCCAGGGCGGAGGGAAGGTTCAATTTGGCGCCGGTCGCGGCACTTCCGTCGCCGCTATATCCGGCTGTGCCGTTGCCGGCAAATGCTTTCACCTGACCCGTCCCGCTGTTGATAAAGAAAACGGTGTTTGTCGAGTCGTCGGACACAAATAGGTTGCCCGGTTTCACCAGCGCCACGCCATTGAGCGTCGCAGAGCCCAAGCCGCTTGTCGCCCTGCTCGCAAC
>JAVKSW010000270.1:0-4458 GCA_039583505.1 Bryobacteraceae bacterium
TAGGCCGGCTGAGCGGTAACCACTGCATCGGTGAACCAGTTGTTCCTTTAGCCCCTCTGTTGTTCTCCTGGGCAACGACCTATTGCGCTTCGCGGGCGTGCTGAAGATCGCGCGTCGCTGTCGATCGATCATCATGGCGAATTTCATCGGCACCCTCGCCGTGGATAGCGTCGGTGTAGGCCTGGCAGCTTTTGAATTGTTGAACCCGGGGGGAAGAAAGACGTTGGGGTTGGCTCGAGGATGTTCTGCGGTTGAAACACAAATGCAAAGATCGCGAAAGGATTCTCGGGAGAAACGGTCTCCGCCTTTGCACGGCGTCCTTATATGGAATACGGCTCGAGCGCGGCGTATCCGCGATCTTCGGCCGCGATCAGACCGGGTGGCTGCCCGCTCCACATCACCAACGCGCGGCCAGCGAGCGACTCATCGCGAATCAACGCCACCACGGCCTGTGCTGCTTCGTCGAGCGTCGTCAACGCCGGTGGAATGCGCGGGTTCTGTCGCTGTTCGGGCGACAGCGCGTCCCAGTAGCTCTTCACCTCGGGCGTGGCAAGCCAGTCGGGGACCAGGCAGTTGACACGAATTTTGGCGGTTTCGCGCAGATGCGCGTGCGTGGTCGCGAGGCGCAGGACAGCAATCTTGGCGATGTCGTAGGCGGGCATGTTCGAATGCGCCGATCCGTGGCGAAGCGCTGAGGTCGAGCTGACGTTGACGATCGCGCCGCCACCGCGCCGCTTCATCGCGGCGACGCCGAAGTGAACGCCGTAAAGGGCGCCGAAGAGATCGATACAAAGGGTGTCATAGCTGTCCTCAATCGCGGCGCCCGGCCGATACCCGGGCCCGGAAGCATTGCTAACGAGGATATCTAAGCCGCCGTATTTTTCCTCGGCGAATGCTACAAGGCGTGCGACCTCTTCCTGCATGGATACGTCGCAGCGAAAGAACTCGGCTTGGCCGCCAACCGACGCAATGAGGCGTTGTGTCTCCCGGCCGTCCGATTCGTTGATATCCGACACGACGACATGACAACCCTCGGCTGCGAGCCGCCGCGCTTCTGCCCGCCCGGAGCCTTCGCCGCCAGAGCCGGTCACGATAGCTACTTTTCCTGCGAGTTCCACGCGACTATTCTATGGCGCAAATTCGCCGAGAGCCCCAGTGACTCTGGCTCCGCAGTTTAGCCAAGCCTCGAGGCTCACCAGAGCTTCGTCAATGGCCAAAGTGCGCGTCCCTTTCAACCAGACTCTGCGCTATCGAACGAGTAGCGCCCACACACCGCCGATGGTCGAATGTCTAGTATCATGGAATTGAGGGTCGAATGTCTTCTATAGTGAAGCAGAAACAACCACAACGCGCCAACCTTCTTCAAGGCACCCTGGACATGCTGATCTTGCGAACTCTTCGTTATGGTCCTGCTCATGGACACCAGATCGGCAAGCATATTCAACGGACTACAAATGATTTTCTGCAGATGCAGCACGGCTCGCTCTACCCTGCGCTGCACAGGTTGGAGCGAAGAGCATGGGTCACCTCCAAATGGGAGATGGCTCCAGACCGGAATCGGGAATTCAAATATTACCGGCTTACCGACAAGGGAAGAAAACAACTTGTGGTCGAAGAATCGCAATGGAAACACATGGCGGAAGCCGTCGCACGCGTAATGTGGCCCGCGGCTGAGGAGATCTGAAATGAGGTGGTGGCAGATCGGGAAACGGGATGCGGATCTGGAGCGGGAACTACAATCCGACCTTGAACTGGAAGAAGAAGAGCAGCGGGAGCACGGCGTGTCACGAGAAGAGGCTCGCCACGCCGCCCGGCGCGCTTTCGGCAATCCCACTCTCATTCGCGAGCAAACCAACGCTGTCTGGAGCTGGAACTGGCTGGAGAATCTTCTTCGCGATCTGAGGATCGGCATCCGCACTCTATTCCGGTCGCCCGGGTTTGCAATACTTGCCGTCCTCGTCATGACGTTATGCATCGGCGCTACCGCATCGCTGTTCACGGTGGTGCGGTCGGTCCTGCTCAGGCCGCTTCCCTTCCGTGATCCCGATCGGCTGGTGATGATCTACGAACATTTCCGCGACCCTGGCATGAATGCGCAGCAGTTCAACTTCAACGCGGTTGCTCCCGCCGACTATTACGATTGGCGCGCACAGACCCACGGCTTTCAAGACATGGCCGCGTGGCGCTATTGGCAATTCACTCTGACGGGGCTGCGCGGAGAGTTGCCGGAAATAGTGAGCGCCCGCGGCGGGAGCTGGAACCTGTTTCCACTATTAGGCGTTCAGCCGGTCATCGGACGCACGTTTGCCGAGAGCGAAGATCGGCCGGACGGGAATGTCGTCATGCTTGCATGGAATCTCTTTGAGCGGCGGTTCGGCGGTGATTCATCGATTGTCGGCAGGCAAGTCCATCTCGACGGCAAACCATACACCGTGGTCGGCGTGCTCCCGAAGTGGTTCACTTATCCCGATGCCAAGGTCCAGGTATGGGTTCCGTATGCGTCAGGCCTGCCACCCGCAATGCTGCAGCATCATGACTTTCACTTTAGCCGTGTAGTAGCCCGCTTGAGGCCGGATGTTAGCCTTGCAAACGCTCTGAGTCAGGTCGAGGCTGTGCAGTACCGTCTGCATTTGCAGAACCTGAATGCGCCGGTAGCCGAAGACGTAGCGTCACGGACTCTCATTCAGGATCTCGCACGTGATGTGAAGAAGCCATTGATCATACTGCTGTGCGCGGTGGGATGTCTGCTGTTGATCGGCTGTCTGAACGTGGCGAATCTTACCGTAGCGCGGTCCGCCGCGCGGCAGAAGGAGATCGGCGTCCGGAGCGCGCTGGGCGCGCCGCGCATAACCCTCATTCGTGAACAACTGACGGAAAGCTTGCTGGTCTCGATTTCCGGCGGCGTTATCGGAGTGCTGTTATCGTTGGGGGCAACCAAGTGGCTGGTCCGCACCTGGATGGATCTTCCCAACGTGCAGAGTATCCGCGCCGACGGCATAGTGCTGGCGTTTGCTTGCGCGCTCGTCTTTGCATCGCCCCTGCTGGCTGGCTTGCTTCCGGCGATTTCATCGACAGGCAGAGGAGCCATCGCCGCTCTGCAGCCTTCCTCGCGGAACACGGCGGGCAGCCAATCGCGCACCGCGATGCGCAAGACGCTGCTCATGGTGGAGATTGGGGCGACGGTCGTCCTGTTAATTGGCGCCGGTCTTCTGCTCAAGAGCTTCTGGCGCCTCCGGACAACGGACGTGGGTTGCGCGACTGACAATGTGCTGACGATGAGCTACAGTCTTCCCGCAAAAAGATACGACAGCCCTGCAAAGGTAAACTCATTCAACGAAGCGCTGCTGGAGCAGGTACGCGCTATTCCGGGTGTACGCGCCGCGGCGCTGGGGTCGATGGTGCCCGGGGCGGGAGCCGGAGAGGATGATGTCTTTACGATTCCCGAGCATCCTCCGATCGCGCGCGGCGCCGCGCTGCCCGACGCGCTCTTTCGGACAGCCGATCCCGGATATTTCAGTGCATTGCAAATACCGCTGCTGAAAGGGCGGTTTTTTACCAACGGGGATCGCGCCGGTCGCCCAAAGACTGTCATCGTCAGCCGTCTGCTGGCACAGCAGTATTTCCCGCGCGAAAACCCGCTGGGCAAGCATCTCCACCTTCCGTACGGGAACGCCGATTACGAAATCGTCGGGGTTGTGGCCGACACGCTGTATCAGGTGGGTCAGCCGCCCAAGCCGGCCATGTACATCCCTGTTCTTAACGGCGACAATTACATGTTTTCGACTCTGGCTGTGCGCGCGGCCGCCGATCCGCTCTCATTTTCCGTTCCGATCCAGAAAAAGATTGCCGAACTCGATCCGGAGTTGCCTGCCTCCGATGTACTCACCATACGGCAAATCATTGAACGGTCCTTGGGCAACGCCAGCCTGAGTGCCAGCCTCGTGCTCGGCTTCGCTGTGCTGTCGCTGATATTAGCGTCAGTAGGGTTGTACGGAGTCCTTTCTTATCTCACGACGCAGCGCACTGGCGAAATCGGCCTTCGCATGGCGCTGGGTGCGCGACGCGAGGAGGTTGTGGGACTGATGCTGGGCGACGGCGTGCGGCCAGCGCTCTATGGACTGGCGCTCGGCCTCGTCGCCAGCATCGGAGCGACGCGCCTCATCCAGTCGGTGCTCTATGGAACCCGGGCGCTCGATCCGGCGATCTTCGCGGCTGTGGCTGCAACGCTTCTTGCCGCGGCGGTGCTGGCCTGCCTCGTTCCGGCATGGAGGGCGTCGCGCATCGACCCGATGCAGGCATTGCGAACTGAATAACCAATCGTTTCGGACGCTAAAGCGAGGCGTGTTACTGCATCGACGACTAGCGCTCAGGAACGTCTGCCGCCGATGTGCAATCTGCGATTTCCTAAAAAACGCCCGATGAGTGCTCCTAAGATCACTGTGGCGATGATCGCTGCTC
>JAVKSW010000271.1:0-4449 GCA_039583505.1 Bryobacteraceae bacterium
GAGCGGAGCTCATGCCCGCGGGCGGCGCGGCGGGATTCCCGGTTTGCCCGGGCAGGCCCGCCATTCCAGGAGGATTGGTGCCGGCGGGTGGGTTTGTGCCGAGCGGATTCGTGCCTGGAGCAGCCGGCGGATTCTGCATGATCTGGAGCTGATTCTTCAGATCCGTGATCTTCGCGTCCATTCTCTCCAGGCGTCCGCTCAAATCCGCCAGAGCGTCCCTCAGCGCGCGCACATCGTCGCTGGTCGCTTCCACTTTGGTGTTGAGCCCGGTCACCGGCCCAAGCGCGCTCGCTACGGTTCCCCGCAGCACATCCTGCATGCCCGCTACCTGATCAGCCGTTCGCCGGGTGTCGTTCTGCATGGCAGTAACCATCCCTGCAAGATTCGAAATCTGGTTATTGAGCTGTTGCTGCATCGCGTCCATTCTGGCTTCCAAATCTCGCTGCATGGCCACCATGTCTTTGTTGACCGCGAAGCAAAACGACGAGCAGGCGAGCGTGAGGACGGCTAAGCGCAGGAATTTCATATGAGTTCACTCCTCAACAGGAGGGGACGGATCTGAGCCGCCCCCGTTTCAGGACTTGTCTCTAGTGTAAGAGAAGTGTCGACCGCCGCGAAAAGCTCTACTGGCCGGTCGAGAAGTGCGCGCGCCGGTTACGCGCATAGCAATCTTCGGTGGCGTCGGTACACAGCGGGCGCTCCTTGCCGTAGCTGACGGTTTTGAGCTTGTCTCCCGGAACGCCTAAGCCGACGAGGGCATCTTTCGTCGCTTGCGCGCGACGGTCGCCGAGACCCAGGTTGTATTCGGCAGATCCGCGCTCGTCGCAATGGCCTTCGATGGTGACAATGAAATTCGCATCCATGGAGAAGATGGTCTTCAGAGCATTGGCATCGGCTTGCACGGTGGATTGGTCTTGTGGACGAATGTCGCTCTTGTCGTAATCGAAGTGGACGTCCTGGACCTGGCGGGCGAGAATCTCGGCAGCCGACATCGGCGGCGGAGCCTGCGTCGGAGTGGGCGCGGGCGGCGAACTTACGGTCACGGTGGCGCTCGCATCCTTAGTACCGCCGGGACCGGTTGCCGTCAGGTGATAGGTTGTCGTCTCGGTGGGATAGACGGCGCGACGGCCGTTCGGACTCACCTGACCGATGCCATCGATCTGAACGCTGGTTGCATTATCGACGGACCAGCGCAACGACGACGGCTGACCGCTGCTGATGGTGGTCGGTTCAGCGGTGAAGTAGTTGATCGCCGGCTCAGCGGGCGGCGGTGCAGCGGTCGGCGGCGGTGGTGGCGGAGGCGGCGGCGCCTTCTTATGACACCCCGCAGCGAAAACCAACAGGAGCGCTGAAAACGACGTCAGCAATGCTCTGCGCTTGGTCATGATCTCTTTCGATTCCTCCTCGACTATCTTGTCTACTTTACTCTGCTACTGTTCGGCGTTTACCCAAACCGGCTTCTCATTGCTTCCGGTTTGAGTGAGCGGGTGCTTGCCGGTACCATCGGCGTTCATGACCCAGATCTGGGATTGCCTGCCGCGCTTGGAGGCATAAACAATGTGAGCGCCATCGGGCGCCCAACTCGGATTTTCGTTCCGGCCTTCATTGGAGGTGAGCTGCGTCACCTGCTGCGACGAAACATCCATCAAAAAGATGTTGTAGTTGCCCGGCTCAAAACCTCTCGTCCAAGCAAATGCGATGTGATCGCCATCCGGGCTCCAGGAAGGATTCGTCGCTTCACCGGTACCTGCCGAGAGGCGCTGAACGTCGGTGCCTTCCAGAGTCATATGGTAGACCTGCGGCATGCCGGAGCGCCCGGAGACGTCCACCAGGTCCGTCCCCGTTTTTGGATTGATTTTGGGTTCCACTTCGATGGCGCCCGACGCCGTAAGCCGATGGAAGCCGCTGCCGTCCAGGTTCGCCATGTAGAGTTGTGCCGGACCGCCCCCCGCGGTCGATGAGAAGACAACGCGTTTCGAATCCGGCGTGAAAGTAACAAAAGCGTTCATGGAGGCGCGCTGATTATAGAACGACAATTTGCGGCCGGTGTCAAGGGAAAACATCTGAATGGATGGCGAGCCGGTGGCGTACGTCGTAAAAGCGACGATGTGTCCGTCGGGAGAGGCGGATGGAAACGTGGTGATGGAACCGTAATGGGTCAGTTGCCGCTGATCGGTGCCGTCCCAATTCATCACCCAGATCTCCTTCGCTCCGGACCGATCCGAGACGAACACGATTCGCGTTCCGATTAAGCTCTTGCCGCCGAAGGTAGCCAGGATATCGGCGGCATAGCGGTGCCCGGCGTCGACCGCACCGTTCTGATCGAGAGACGCCGTATAGACCTTTCCGAAAACCTGTGCCTGCTGCAAACTCGCGATGTTCGGGGCGGTGCTGTAGAACCATCCGAAAACCACGAACATGCCATGGTCCTCGGCTCCGTAGCCCAGCCCCAGATAATTCGCCAATATCGGCGGGAGACTCCAGTCCGTCAGCCTGTCCCCCTGCGCGGTCACCGCACCCCGGCTGGGTGGCGCAACGCCGGCTATGAGGTCCGAAGGCTGTTGCGGAATCTGCAGCGGATAAAAAGTCTTCGGGATGAAATTGATGAGCGGCGAACTCTCCAGATCGGCGCGCACCGTGTCGTTGAAAGCGCCGATCAACGATACGGCGCTTCCCGAGGCCCGGAAATCAGGGACGGCAACGTGAGGCTTTCCGGGATTCTTTTCGATCTGAACCTGAATCTGCTGGCCCGCAAGCCAGCCCGTGCCGCCAAGCACGAGGAGCGAGGTAATGAATAGTCGCATCAGCGTAAATTAAATGTGAACTGAGCCGTGATGTAGCTGTCGGTTATCTGACCGGGAAGGCCCGGCAGAGGGCTTGAACTGTACACCGCTCTCAGGGCCGTATTGTCGATGGATGGGTTGCCGCTCGACTGCACGATCTGCGGACTGCGCACGGTGCCGTCCCGCATGATGGTGAAGCTAACGATCGCGGGAACTGACTGAGTCCGGGAGTCGAGTCCATTGGTATTCCAATTCTGGGCGATGCGTTGGCGGATCAGTTCGGCGTACCACCCCAGGCGATTGTTCCCCAGCGGCGTATTCGGCCCAACGCCGACCTGGCCCGATCCCGTTTGTGCGCCATACATGGGATTCGAGACCGCCTGCCGCGCATGACTGAATACCTGGTTGTCGGGAGTGGGCTCATACCATTGCTGCTTTTTTTGGGGCTTCTCGGCTGGGCGCTGCAACTTGTCGGGAATCTCCACGACGTTCTTATCGGGTATGGGCTGCTTCTTCTCCAGGTCCTGCTTGGCGGGCGCCGTGGGAACCATCGATTGCGTGTCGTTTGCCACCGGGTTCAGTGGAGCATCGCGCTTGGGGATCGGAACGGTGTGGACAGGGGAAACGGTGTAAGCCGGACCGCCGCCCGCATTGATGTCGCCCAGGGTTTCACGCCGCTGATTCATCCAGAACCAGCCGAAGAACAAGAGCGCGACGACACTACTATGCACCAGAATCGAGCCGATGAAAGGAAAGCCGAGCGGATCACGCTCATCGAGTATGTCGATCGGCTCTGCCATTACCGTTTGGCACGCTGGCGTGCGGCCTCGTCGATGGGCGCGGTCACCATCTTCACTTCGAATTTCGCTTCGCCCAATTCCGCCACGATCTGGGCGATCGGATCCCAAGGAGTCTCTTTGTCGGCGCGAACGTAGACGGCAGTCGCGTTATGAAACCGCTGCCGTATTCCTTGGGGCAGCAGATTGATATTGATCGGCTTGTCGCCCAGGAACGATTCGCCGGTCTTGCTGATGCTGATCACGGGCAGATCCTGCGCGGTATTTTCAACGCGTCTGACTTGCGGGACCTGGATGTCAAGTCCGAATTCCATCACGTTGGCGGTGATCATGAAGATAATCAGGAGCACAAGCACTACGTCCACCAGTGGAACGATGTTGATCTCCGAAATACTCGAGGGGCCTCCGAAGCGGCGCCCGCGTCTGCCGCCGTCATTAAATGAGAATGCCATTCGCCTTGCCGGTTATTTAAGTGCCCAGTTAGCCGCCGAAATCACGCTCCGCGAGATTCTGAAATTCGATCGCGAAATCTTCCATGCGGGTACCGATTTCCTTGATGCGACTTCCGAAAACGTTGTAGAAAATAGCCGCCGGGATGGCCGCGGCCAAGCCGATGGCAGTGGTGACGAGCGCTTCCGAGATACCCGGTGCAACCGCGCGCAAACTCGCGCTGCCCGCCGTTGCTAAGCCTTCAAATGCATCGATGATGCCCCAGACCGTTCCGAATAAGCCGATAAACGGTGACACGGAGGCGACCGTGGCCAACCAGCTCATGTTCATCTCCAACTTGGTCACCTCTTCACTAATACCCAGCTGTAAGCTTCGCTCGATGGCGTCCTTGTTTACTAGTGCGCCACGCTGCTTGATCT
>JAVKSW010000272.1:0-4433 GCA_039583505.1 Bryobacteraceae bacterium
CTGCTGAAGAAGTAATTGTTGCTGGAACCGCCCAGATTCGTATCGATGGCATGCGACCAGGTATAGGAAAGCGCGCCCTCGAAGCCGTGCGCGTAGCGGTGCTGCACCTGGACCGACAAACCGTTGTAATAGCTATTTCCGCCGTTATCGACTTCGTAGATGTGGAAGAAGTTCTTGTTGAGGCGTTGGGAGGCGAGGTAAATGGGCGTGGTAAAGGCGCCCACGGTGGCGCCGCCGTTCGAAATATTGTAGGTCGCTAAAGTCGGAGAAACATCGGGCAGGTTCACATCGCGAACGGAGAAAAATTCCGCGCCTCGATCCCACATGTAACTCACGGTGAGACTCGTGTTTGCGTTCAGGGCTCGTTGAACGGCGAAGTCCGCCTGCTGCGTGTAGGGCGTGCGGAGATTCGGGGCTGCAAACTCAATGCTGGCCGAGCCAGCGGTTCCGGCCGGGCTGGCGAGAATTGCCGGGAAGATGGGGCCGGGCGAAGCAGCCGTTGGCGAGCTAGGCTGAATGGTGAGCGTCTGCTGATAGTTGTTATTCGAGATGAACAGCGTGTTGAGCAGAGCGGAAACGTACCGGGCGTAGTACATGCCGTAGCCCGAGCGAATCACCGTCTTGCCGTTATCGAGGCTCCAGGCGAAACCGACACGCGGGGCGAAATCGAGATTATCCTGCGGAATGCGCCCGGTCTGCGGGTACACGGAATTCACATACTGCGAGGGCGGTTGGGGCAGAAAGTTCTTCTCATAGCGCACGCCGTAGTACAGCGTCAGGTTCGGCCGGACACGATATTGATCCTGTGCGAAGGCGTCCACTTCGTGCAGGTACGTATCCACAATTGGATTCCCGAACCCTTGGGAATAGCTGCTGTAGTCTCTTCTGGCGGTGGCATTCCCCGAGTAATCCAGCGCGAATGCGTCGGCATTTGCGTACGTGTAGGAGCCGTTCCTGGTGAACAACTCGTCGTAATAATCTTCCGTATCCAGATAATCGACACCGAATTTGAAATTGTGCTTGCCTACCGTGTAGCTCAAGTTATCGGCAGCTTCGAAGCGGTTCTCGCTGGGTTGAATGCGGGGCAGGTAATTGGCAAACCCGATTCCTACGCCATTCACGCTCAGGGTGTCGGTGCCGATGTTGGGGTTTATCTCGGCATTGTTGACCGAGTCCGCCTGCCGGTCCTTGAACCATCCGAAACGCGCCTCGTTGACCATGTTGCCGGTGGGAACGTAGGTCCAATCGGCGCGCCCGTTGCGAACGTTCACGTCATCGTTACCATTGCTGTTGAACGCACTGCCATTGGTCACCACGGCGCCGGTCTGTATCCCGTTGGGCGAATTGAAGTGCATGTAATTCAGGCTGAAGCTGAACGAGTTCTTGTCGGTGGGGCGCCAGTCGATTTTGCCGAAGCCGCTCTGCTCATCGGCGGTGCGGGGAAGCGTGGTGTAGAAGCCCGGCAGAAGGGCGTTAATCGCGGAGCATTGCGCAGGCGTAGCGGCCGGATACGCGCCGGTGGCGACGCCGCATCCCTTCCAGGTTGCGGTGGCGCCGCTGCCTGAGATGGCATTGCTGTTGATAATGCTGGACACCAGCGGAAACTCGCGAAGCTGCTCTTCGGTGTTCACGAAGAAGAAGAGCTTGTCTTTGACGATGGGGCCGCCCATGCTGCCGCCGAACTGGTGGCGAACCTCGGCGGGATTGAACGCCGCGAAGGGATCGCGCGCATCCAGGGTGCGATTGCGGAAAAATTCGAAGGCAGTCCCGTGAAACGCGTTTGTTCCGCTTCGCGTGACGGTGTTCACCACGCCGCCGATGGCACGGCCGTATTCGGCGGAATAGGCGTCGGAGAGCACCTGGAATTCCTGCACGGCATCCTGCGAGATCTGCGTCTCGATACGCGTGCGGCCGGCGTTTTCGTTGTAGAACTGATCGGTGGCATCGTTACCGTCAAGCAGGAACGAGTTGCCGCCCGGCAGACCCCGGAAACTGATATCCCCGAAAGTGCCGTCCGGTACCACGCCGGGCGTCATCAGCACGAACTGATCGACGCGCCTGCCATTGATGGGCAGGTTATCGATCTGGTGCTGCGTGACGTCTTCGGAAACATCGGTTTTCTCCTGATCGACGACGGGGGCGCGTTCCTGCACCTCGATTTGAGTTGTTGCGGACTGGACCTGAAGCGCCGCATGGACGTTCACGTTTTCGCCCACGTGGACGGTGATGTTGCGGTTTTCAAAGGGCGCGAAGCCGGAGGCGTTGACCGTCACCTCGTATCCGGCACTCGGCACCAGAGCGGGGGCATTGAACACGCCTCCGCCGGTGGTTCTGAGGCTGCGACGGACCCCGAGCTGCTGGTTTTCGACCACTACCTGGGCGCCGGCAACAACGCTGCCGCTGGGGTCCGTGACCACGCCCGTGATTGCACCGAGACCCGCGGAGACCTGCCCGAAAACAGCCGGACCGCAAAGCAAAGCAACGAAGCTGCCGAGAATTACTTGTCTCATAAAGCGCTCCTCGTCGTATTTAGAAGATGAGATGCATATTCAACTGCAGAAACCGGGAACTGCCGATGGTGTGTTGAATGATACCGAGGCTGCCGGCCGGAGGAAACTGGGGCGGAGGCGCGAAGTTCGGGAAGAACAGCACGTTGTTGTTCGGGGCGTCAAAATCGGGATGATTAAAGACGTTGAAGGCGTCGAATTCGAAGCGCAGCCTCACGCGCTCGGTAAGCGGAAATTCCTTGGCGACGCTGGTATCGAACCGAACCTGGAAGGGACCCCGGAATAGATTTCGACCGGAAGTTCCATAGAGCGACTCGTAGGTATCGCATCCCGAGGCATCGCACGGAGGAACGCCGTACTGGCCGGGCGCCACGAATTGCGGCGCGAAATCATTGACGTTCAGCAGCGGCTGGCCGGCATTGACACCGGTGGTTCCCTGCAACTGCGCCTGCTTCGCGGAGACGCCGGCTGTCAAAGGCACGATGGGATTGCCGATCCCATCGTTTGTGCCGAAGAACAGGCTTCCCACCGAGCCTGAGAAATCGTACACGCTGTAGGGTTGGCCGCTTTCGGCGACCGTCTGGCCGCCGATGGTCCAGCCGTTGACGAAGCCGCCCAGCAGCTTGTTCGAGGTGAGATTCGGAATCGTATAGCTGTAGTTAATCAGAAAGACGTGGGTCTGATCGAAATCGGCGGAGGCGTAGTTCGATTTCGGGTAGAGCGGATTGTTGCCGGTAAAGAAGAGGCCCAGCCCGCTCTGTTCGTCCAAGACGTGAGAATACGTATACGAGGCGGTGAACTGCAGGCCGGAGGACAGGCGTTTGCGTGCCTGGAGTTGCAGTGCGTTGTAACTGGAGGTCCCCTCAGCCTCATACAGCACCGAATTCATGTCGTAGCCGACAAACGGCACACGCAGCGGCGCGTTGCCGGCGAACTCGTTCGTCGAGACCGGTTCGAGATCGGTGACGTTCAAGCCGTAGGAATAGCTTTGCCCGTGCACGGGGTTCTGCGGGGTTGCCAGCAAGGGCTGATTAAACGGAACCGGCAACACCTGGTGCACACCGTGATTGCCCACATAACCCGCACTGAACAACCAGCTGTTCGAAGCTTGGTATTGGATGTCGAAGGTCCAGTTTGCCGAGTACGGCAGCTTGTTATTGATGTCATAACCGCCGAACGAGAACGGACCGTAGAGGTTGCCGGCCGGGAAATTACTAGATTCCGTCTGGCCGATGTTCGGCAAATAGGCGAGGAACGCGGCAGGGCTGCCCGGGGGCGTTCCGGGTGCGACGGTGCCAAACGGCACCGAAATATTCGCTCCCAGCGGCGCCGCAACCGGAGTGACGAAGGGGGGCGCGAGCGTGACCCCGAAGGGCCCGTTGAACCCGCCTCCGGCGCTGGGCGAAAGATACCCGAAGAACTCGCCGCGGTCATAGTACATGCCGAATCCGCTGCGAATGGTCAGCTTCGAGAATGGTGTCCACGCGATGCCGATACGCGGCGCGAAACCCCACTGACGCTGGTTCAATAGCGAATCGCTCGCGCCGGGTGTCGCAAACTTCTGATTGTTGCCTGCGAACTCGAGTCCTGAGCCGGTGATTGTGTCAGAGCCCGCATCGTAGGAATAGAGATTGGCATTGAACGCGGTGAGTCTTCCGTATTTCTCAGACAGCGGCCCGTCGTAATCCCAGCGCAGGCCCATGGTGAGTGTGAGATTGCTGCGGATCTTGTAATTGTCGTTGACATAGGCGCCGACGGTATCGGATCTGTAATAGCGGCTGGCGGAGCCGGCGAAGGCCGTGCCGGTCCGCACCTGGCCTTGGACGAAGGCGGGAAAGTCACTGAATTGAAGTACATCGGTCGCCGTGTTGTTATTGATGATGTTGAGCTGGGTGTGGTCCCACTGCAAACCAAATGCAAGCGTGT
>JAVKSW010000273.1:0-4403 GCA_039583505.1 Bryobacteraceae bacterium
GATGAAGGATCCTGCCGAACAGGAGCGCTCGTGGCAGCGCTATCGAGAGATAAAGCGCTTCGCCGAATCTGCGTTGTGCCGGCACCGGCACATCTGCCTGCATTTCGGGGAGCGTCCCAAATGGGATGCGTGCGGCATGTGCGACATCTGCGCTCCAGCGCCGGACTGGCTGCCTGGCAAGCGCACCCACTTGCCCAGCGCCGCCGAAATTCCCGAGCCCAAGGCTGTCTGGAAGCCTTCACGCGCTGTCCCGGCGCCCGCAGCGGTGGCGTCCCCAGAGGCATTGAATCCCGAATTGCTGGAGTATATGCGCGAATGGCGGCGCCACATTTCGCGGCGCGAAAACATTCCCGCCTTCATGGTGCTGCACGACAGCGGGTTGGAAGATTTGTGCCGCAAGCAGCCGCGTACCACCGCAGCATTGCTTCATGTGCTCGGCATCGGCGAAAAGAAGGCGGAGCTTTATGGAAAGACGATTCTCGAGGCGCTCGAGCAGTTCTGGAGTGGAGCGCGCGCTGCCGAACGCGAAGAGCCAAAAGAATCACCCGCAGAGGAGACGATCCGGCTGCTCCGACAGGGGCACAATTTTCAGGAGATCGCAGAGATCCGGCAGCGGCGCTTGAACACGGTGGTGGACACGGTAGCCGACCTGGTTGAAAAATCTCGAATCGACTTTGACGAGCATTGGATCGCGCCGGAACGCCTGGCTCAAATAGAAGAAGCCGCTGCCCAGGTCGGGGTGGACCGGATGAAGCCGATCAAGGACGCCCTGCCGAGCGACATAACGTATGGCGAGATTCGGCTGGTAGTGTCGCGCCTGCGCCGGGTGCAAGATTGTTCAGAGCCGCGCCCATCGGCCAACGGCGGTGTTAGTTCTTCTGGACGCGAACCCAGTTAGCCTAGCCCAAGTCGTTTGCGAGCGCGTATCTGGTCATTTGCGCTGTCGAGTGCAAATCGAGCCTCTGCATGATGGCCGCGCGATGGAATTCAGCGGTCCGGACCGAGATGTTCAACTGATTGGCAATATCTTTCGCGCTGCTTCCCAATGCGATTAGTCTTAGCACCTCGCGCTGTCTCCCGGTGAGGTCGGGCCTGCCGGATTGCGGCTGAGCCTGTGTTCGCCGCGACGCTCCCGGGGCCAGCAGAGTTCCGCCGTCCAGAACCACCCGAATGGCCGAGATCAGCTCTTGCGCAGGCAAACGCTTCGACAGATAAGCGCGGGCGCCCAGATTCGCTGCCTGGTCTACGTAGCTGGATTCCGCATACATCGAGAGAAAAACGATCGGCAATTCCGGGTGATGTTCCAGAACTTTCCGTGCTGTAGAAAAGCCGTCCGCACCGGGCATGCCGATGTCCAGGATGGCGACGTCGGGTTGAAACGTATTCGTCGCGGCTATAAAGGCGTGACTGTTATCCACCGCCAAAATGTTAAATTCATTTTTCATCATGGCCTGAAGAGCGTCCAGGATCAGATGATGGTCATCGCCAAGAAGAACCTTCGGTGCGGCGAGATTTGTATCGATTGCGACGGCGGCCGTTGCCATTGTTACCTCGGTATTAAGACGCGTTAACTGGCAATAAGCGGCAGTTTTTCGATCTAGTTGCTAGGGACAACCCCAGCGTGGGATGTGAACAGCGTTACAATTGTGGGCTGGGGGCAAGTTCCGGCACGCGAAATAGGCACGCAAAGAGGGGCGTGTGCTCCAAGTAGTTAGGAACGATGAAATCCGCCCCTACGTTGATAAGTCTTTGGCGCTTCCACTCATCGACAGTCAGACAGGCAGGCTCGGCGCTGGCTACGCCGACAGCCGTTCCGCCGACTTTCTTAACCTCTTCGATTTCAACGTACCCGTCGCCGAAGACCAGCAGTTCTTCGGCGCGGAATCCGGCCCGGGAAAGAATCTGTTGAACGAGCAAAGCCTTTGAAAAGCTCTTCAGGTCGTCCTGAGCACCGAAAATGCGTTCGCCAAAATAGCGGGCCACGTCAACCAGCGCCGCTTCTTCCTTGACATTGGCGTCGTCTGTGCCGCTCGCCAAATACAGCCGCAGCCCACGCGCGACCAGAGATTCGAGCAGCTTTCTCGCGCCTGGAATTAAGTACTGGTCCGGCGGAACTCGACGATGCCGGAGGTCTTCCAGGCGATGGCGGATACGGAGCGCCAACCGGTCCAGATAGATCTTCTTGTAGGCTAGTGGGTCAAGCGGCTGCCCTCCACGGTCCTGAACCGCGCCGGCAAGGGCCATCATTTGATAAATCGTCTCTTTGCCTGTGAGACGCCAGACGAAGTCCTCGACCACCTCGGCCAATTTCGTCTCAGACTCACCCGTTTTCAACGCGGCAAGTTGTTCGACGCACATCGGCACCATGACGTCCAACCAGCCGGAGCGAACCAGAGACAGGGTTCCATCGAAATCGAAAATAACCACTTTCGCTTTCGCGGCAGACGCTTCGTGGCGCACGATTTCGATCATCTTTGGCATTCTCGCATGCCATTTCCCCAACGTCTTAAGGTCCCGATAGAGGCTCGATGGTGGGTTATCATACGAGATTAAACCAACGAGAGTAAACGACCAAATGCAGATCCGTTTATGCGTGTAGCGATTGTTGGGACCGGCTATGTCGGTCTCACGACCGGTGTTTGCCTGGCCTCCATAGGGCATTCGGTCTCCTGCCTAGACAGCGACGAATGTAAAATCGCGAGCCTCACGCGAGGCAAGGTCCCGATTTTCGAACCGAATTTGGAAGATCTAATGGAGGAGGCTCGCCCGAACCTTCATTTCACGAACAGCTATTCGGAGGCGATCCCGGGCGCCGATGTGGTGTTTATCGCGGTGGGAACTCCGCCGACCCTCTCGGGCGCGCCCAACCTCGAGTTCCTGTCGCAAGCCGCGCGTTGTATCGGCCAACATATGAATGGCGGATTCACCGTCGTGGTGAACAAATCCACCGTGCCGATCGGCAGCGGAAACTGGGTGGGCGCACTGCTTCGCGAGGCGTTCGAGCAGCGTGCCGAACAGCGTGCGGAAGAACGTGCCGACGGCGGATCGGTAGAGTTTGCCGTGGCCTCCAACCCTGAATTCCTGCGCGAAGGGTCCGCCCTGCACGACAGCTTGTATCCGGATCGTATCGTCATAGGCGCGGACGAACCGCGCGCTCTTGAAGTTTTATATTCGCTATACAGGCCCATTCTCGACCAGACGTTCACCGCCCCCACGTACCTGCCGCGCCCCGAAACCGTTTTCGCGGTGCCGTTGGTTTCGACGGATCTCGCCTCCGCCGAGTTGATCAAGTATGCAGCCAATTCTTTTCTGGCGCTCAAGATCAGTTTCATTAACGAAATCGGCCTGGTCGCTGAGCGAGTAGGCGCCAACATCGGCGAAGTGGCCCGGGGCATCGGTCTCGATTCCCGCATTGGACCGCGCTTCTTGAACGCCGGCCTGGGGTGGGGTGGATCCTGCTTCGGCAAAGACACAGCCGCGCTGATTGCCACCGCGAGCGAGTATGGGCTTCACATGCCGATCGTCGAAGCAGCGCGCAAGATCAACCGCAGCCAACGCGACCGCATTGTCGAAAAGCTGCTACAAGAATTGAAAATCCTCAAAGGACGGACGATCGGTTTGCTGGGTTTGGCATTCAAGCCGAATACCGACGATCTGCGCGAAGCTCCTGCCATTGAAATTGCGCAGATGCTGATCGACCGCGGCGTGCGGGTGAAGGCGCATGATCCCATTGCCATGGAGCGCTTTCAGAGGGAACACCACGATATGGCTGTGCAACTCTGTCGCACGGGGTGCGAAATCGCCGAGGGCTGCGA
Organism: Bryobacteraceae bacterium; assembly: GCA_039583505.1. GTDB lineage: Bacteria > Acidobacteriota > Terriglobia > Bryobacterales > Bryobacteraceae > Bog-105. Next base: position 3,816 of record JAVKSW010000273.1, read on the forward strand.
TGCACTCGTTCTGGTAACCGAGTGGAGCGAATACCGCGATCTCGATTGGGAAGCGCTCGCCAAGAAAATGCGTTACCCCTTCATCCTGGATGGCCGGCACGCGTTGGATCGCGATAAGCTCACGCGCAGCGGCCTGCATTACGTCAGCATTTCGTGAGTGACTGTGAGCCTCAGCGACGATCTCGCAATCATCGCCAAACAGGAACAGCAGCTGAGATTTGCGAGGTTCGACGAAGAATCGGCGTGGAGGTTAGGTTGCCGACTCCGGGGCATGGCCGTTTCGCGGAGAGCGCCGCTGGTGATCGACGTGCGGCGATTCGGGCAGCCGCTCTTTTGCTGCGCAGTGGCGGGCAGCACTCCCGATAATGTCGATTGGGCACGGCGCAAATCGAACGTGGTCGCGCGCTTTCATCGGAGCTCCTATGGAATGGGACTGGAACTGCAACAGAAGAACACGACCTTGGCGGACCGCTTCGGCCTGGTTCTGACGGAGTTCGCGGCGCACGGCGGATCTTTCCCTATCACCATCGCAGGCTCTGGCGTGATTGGATCCGTGACCGTTTCGGGATTGCCGCAACGCGCTGATCA
>JAVKSW010000274.1:0-4376 GCA_039583505.1 Bryobacteraceae bacterium
GTATCGCTCCGGGCACTCATATTTTGCTCAACATGGTGAACAGCGTCAGCACCAAATCCGCGCAAGTGGGAGACCGGCTGTATCTGGAGACTGCGTTTCCGGTGCTCTCGGGCAACAAGATCGTGATCCCGCAAGGCAGCTGGGTGACGGGGACGATCATCCAATTGACGCGAGCGAAACGGCCGCTGCGCCGGGGCGAGATGCAGGTGCGTTTCGATTCGCTCACGCTTCCCAATGGCGTCAATCGGGACTTCCGTTCCGATCTGGGCGCCCTTGACCCGCGTGACGGCGAGACATTGAACCGGGAGAATAACAACCTGAGCGGCGGCAGCAGCAAAGGGGACGCGGCGAAGACCGTCGCAACGACCACCGCGGCGGGTGGCGCGCTGGGCGCGGGCATCGGCGCGGCAAAGGGAGGCCTGGGGAAAGGCTTGGGGGTTGGATTAGGCGTGGGCGCCGCGGCCGGCGTAGCGACGATACTACTGACACACGGCTCCGAGGCCACGCTAAGCAAAGGATCGACAGTCGAAATGGTGCTGGACCGCTCGTTGACATTCCAGACGAGCGAACTTGATTTCAGTAATGCTCCGGCGCGATCGACGCTAAGCGAAGGCGGGCCGCACGGGCCTCCGCAGCGCCGCGGCTGGACGCCCGGCATTCCGTGGTGATACCGGAGAGCGATCCGGTAGAGATTCCGATCGGCGATGTCTTCGATCTGCATACCATCGCACCGCGCGATGCGCACGCCGCGATCGAAGCTTATCTGGAAGAAGCGCACCGGCTGGGACTCTCAGCCCTACGCATTATCCACGGGCGCGGAATCGGAGTGCAACGAGAAATGGTTCGCTCCATCCTGCGCCGCACTCCCTATGTGGTCGGGTTTTCGGATGCGCCTGCCGAGGCGGGCGGCTGGGGTGCAACGCTGGTTACGCTAGCGCGCGATTAGAGCTTCAGCGGCTCGTTCCAGTTTGCGGCGAATGCGATTTCGCTGAGCGGTTTGCGGCGCCGTTTAGCCGTTTCCCACTGCCGCTGCTGTTCAGTCAATTGGTCAGGAGAGCCGAGATACCCTAAGGCTACAGCCGCTGCCACATCGTAATCATCGGGAATGTTCAACTCCTGGCGCGCCTTCTCCCGGTCAAACCCTGCCATTCCGTGCGCGTGCAATCCCAATGCGGTCGCCTGAAGAAACAGGTGCGCCAGCGCCTGGCCGGCGTCGTGAAGCGCGTAATAGTTCGGCGACCCGTCATGGGAGAAGGTTCGCTTTGCGGCCATGACGATCAGCACGGGCGCAGTCTTCGCCCAAGTCTGGTTCGCGGGAACCAGTAAGTGGAGTAACTTGTCGTAAGCGGCGCCGTCGGACTTGCTGGCCACTAAGAAACGCCAAGGCTGCTCGTTGTTAGAAGAAGCGGCCCAGCGGGCGGCTTCCAAGATAGTCCGCAAGTCCTCATTCGAGACTTCACGAGCCGAAAAGGAACGCGGACTCCAGCGCGAGCGAATGAGTTCATGAACTTCCGCCAGAGTGTCGGCTTGTTTCTCTGCCGGTCCGTTGAAAGTGACCACCCGCACTACGATTGGGCTTGGGCGGCGACTTCTTCGGTCTCGTTCGATTCCGCCGCTACTTCCTCGGTGGTGTCAGCATTGTAATCGTAATTGTGATAGTAAGTGTATTTGCTGTACAGTTCGCCGCGGCGGGCACCGTTTACAACAACTCCGAGCACGTTGTTTTCACAAAGCGATTGAAGGGCGCGGGTCACTGAGTCAAAGGTGGTTGTTCCGATGCGAACGACAAGAATGGTCCCATCGCACATGGTAGCCAGCAAATTGCCATCGGCCGCAAACAGCAGCGGAGGGCTGTCAAGTATCACCCAATCGAACTGGTCTCGTACGCCTTGAATTAAAGCTTTGCATTCCTTCAGGTTCAGTAACTCCAAAGGATTCTGCACCGCTTCTCCGGCAGTCATCACATACAGGTTCGTATCACCGAGCCGGCGCATAACGTCGCGAAGAGGGGCTTTACCCAGCAGGTAATCGGTTATGCCGGGAGACATCGAGATTTGAAATGTCTTTTCCACGGTGGGACGCCGGAAATCGAAGTCGGCAAGAAGCACGCGCTTGTCGGCAAGCTGAGACTGGGTAACGGCCAGGTTCGTGGCGGTGAAAGACTTGCCTTCGGCGGGGGACGCACTGGTGACTACTAATGTGTGAAGAGGCTGAAGCGTTTGAAGATGGTTGAGGCGCGTTCGCAGCGTGCGGAACTCCTCGGCAGGAGCTTCGCGAGGCATGGCGGGATTCACCAGCAGCGCTTCCTTCAGCGGGTTGTAAGGGAGCTGCTGAGCGTTGGCAATGATGTCTTCGAGCTCGTCGATGTCGTAGCCGACATTGACGAATGGCGCAGGAACAGCTTGCGCGGAGGTCAAAGGCGGAGGCGGAGCTTCGGCGGTGGACACAGCGACGTCGGCAGCTGCGGACGGCACTTCGACGCGAGCAGCGGGCGGTCTAGGTGGTTGTGGACTCTCTTGCGCCGCTTTACGCAACGCGTCATGGACACGGCTCATCGATTACCCCTTGGTCAAATAGTAATGGGCTACTGAACCCGCCATGATGGCGAGGCCTGCAATGGTGGCAGTCGCCCAGCCCACCCACATCACCTGCTTGCGGCGCTGGACGACGATGTCGTTCTCCAGCAGCGGTATACTCCCGAGAATCGAAAGTTGCGTATAGAGGCGGGCGTCCTTCAGGTTCTTCAACGAGGTGTCCCTGACTTCCCGGACGGCAACAAGCACGATGCCGAGGGCAAGTCCAATAGCGGCTCCGGTCGGCAGAATCATCCGGCGCTTCGGAGCGGTCGGGCTGGCAGGTAAAGAAGCGGCGTCGAGCAGTTCGAGGGTCTCACCCTGTTTGCGCCGTTCCATATCGATAGAGACAACCGACTTCTCTCGCTTCATGTCGGCGTCTATGTATCTCTGCTTGGCCAAATCGTAATCACGCAGCAGGTCCTCGTATTCTTTCTCACCCGCCGGCACTCCCTCCAGACGGCCTTGGTAGTTACGGAGAGAGGAATTGACCGCTGCTATGTCGCGATTGATCTGAGCCATCTCCATGGCATTGGCCTTCATCTGGGTCTGAATGCGATCTACGGATTCCTGCGCATCCATGCGGTCGCGTGTTACCGCCGGACTGTCCGCCATCACATCTACCTTGGGCGGCTTCTCCTTCGCAGCGGCATCACGTTCCCGTTGCAATCGCGCGAGCTGATCTTTGGCCGCCTGTAAGTCAGGGTAATCCTCCGTATAGCGCTCTCTCATCGCCGAAATACTGTTTTGCAAGTTCTCGATCTGCTGGTCCAAGGAAACTACTTTTTGATTCTGTGCCTGCGCTTGCGAAGAATGATAGCTGGCCGCTGCTAAACGGTCCTTGGCAATGTGCAGCTCGTTTTCGAGATACATGCGCTGCTCATTGTTTCTGTTGGCGGACTCTGTCAGGGCACTCAGGCGGCCATCGAGCGCATTCATCTCCTGCATGTTGGTCTGCATCTCCTCGGGTAAACGGCCGGCATGCTGCTCCCGGAAATCAGCCAATTTTTTCTCAAGTACATCGAGGTCACGTTTGGCTTGCTGGGATTCGTCGGTCAAAAACTGGCCAGCCTCTTGCTGGCTTTCGACAACGCCCTGCGAACTCAGGCCCATGAAGCGGGCAACCAGATCGTTGCAGACCCGCTGCGCAGTGTACTTATCCGTGTAGGCAAAGGTCACCTGCATAGCCGGTAGAAACTTATTCCCCATGGCGCTGCCCCCGACGGGATAGATGGAGATGGCTTTGTGCATCTTGTCGATGACATCTTCCATCGGCTCGCTCTTAAGCTCGCTCTTGTAGAGGCCGTAACTGGTGATGAGACTGGTCAAGGTGCTGCGGCTCAGGATGGTCTGGGCCATGCCGTTGATGCGCTCCGCCACATCTTGACTGGTCAGGTTCGGCACCAGTTCCGGAGCGATCTGTTGCGGAGTGACGCGGATAAGCGCGGAGGAAACGTAGGTGTCCTCCATCATGAACGCGACCACGGTGGAAACGACCAGTCCGGCGAAGGCGGGCGCGATGATCCAGCGCAGGTTGCGCCGCAAAATGTCAATATAATCCTCGAAATCGAAGGCGCGTCGAGGTACGGAAAGGCTATCCAGCATATCGGCTTCTGTTTGTTCCTAAATTCCCCTAGGGGATGACGATGTGATCACCCGGTTGGATCTGGATGTTTTGCTCCATGTGTTTTCCGTGCAGCACGTCTTTGTAGTTGAAGTAGATACGTTTGTCTCCCCGGAGGATATAGATGTGCTTCGAATTGGCGAAATCCTGCAGGCCGCCGCTCTTGCTGATCGCTTCCA
>JAVKSW010000275.1:0-4376 GCA_039583505.1 Bryobacteraceae bacterium
GTGCTGAACGCACCGACTGCTACCGCCAGCAACACTGAAAGTACATTGCGGAGCATAACGCCCGCACCCTTACTTACACGCAGTGCTCCAAAGACCAAATTGCTGATTACGCTCGGCTTACTTCCATAAACACGCAGCCGGTGAATGGTTGAAAAGCACCACCATGAGCGCATTCCACCGCACGCACACTAGAACGGGATCGTAAACCGGAACAGCGCCCCCTCGCCACCGTCGCTCTCGACCCAGATCTTCCCCCCATGCGCTCGCACGATTTTCCGGCAGATGGCCAGACCGAGGCCGGTTCCCGGTACCTCTTTCCCATACAGCCGCTTAAAGGGCGCGAAGACAGCATCGTGATATTTCGGATCGATGCCGACGCCGTTGTCTCGGACCGAGATGAGATAAGCCTGCGGTCCCTCTTCGGCCGTGACCTGAATCAAAGGCGCATGAGCGCTTCGAAACTTCAGCGAGTTCGCAAAGAGCTGTTCGAATAGCTGGACGAATTGCGATTCGTTGATGGCAACTTCCGGCAGATCACCGCAGTTGACGCGGGCTCCTGTGTCCTGAATTGCTTTGTCCAGATTCAGAGCGGCCCATTGGACGACGGAGCGCAAGGCAACCATCATGCGCGGCGGCGACTGCCTGATCCGCGAATATTTCAGGACATCTTCGATCAGCACCTTCATGTCGTTCACACCCTTGACGATGAAGGCCGTCATCTCTCGCGTCTCTTGGTCCGACGAATATTGTCGTTCGAGAAGCTGCGCATAACTGGCGATTGTCCGCAACGGCGTGCGGAAATCGTGACTTATCGCATAGACAAGGTGCTCGACTTCTTCCGCGGCTGCGTTCGCATCCGCGACCCTGCTCTCCATCTCACGCACCGCTTCCTTTAGCTCTGCGTTTTCAGACAGAGCATCCTTCAGCTCCGCGTTTTGACGCAGACTTTGGGCCGCCTGTTCATCAGAGGGATGCGAATCGGAGTCCACGCCTGTTTACGCTACTTGTTTGCCGGCCACTATGCCGCGCGAAGTAAACCGAGACGCTCGAGCAGAGCATTCGCGTCGGGATCGCGCCCCATGAACTCGCGGTAGAGTTGTGCGGGATCTTCACTGTCCCCTCGTTCGAGAATACGCCGCCGGTAATCCTCGCCTGTTTCGGTGTTGAAGATGCCTTCGCGCTGAAATCTTGTGAATGCGTCGGCATCCAGAACCTCGGCCCACTTATAGGAGTAGTAACCCGATCCGTAAGCGACAGGGCTCGCGAATAGATGGCTGAAGCTTGCGATCATTCCATAGTCGGTCGGCAACTCCGTTGGCGCGAACCGCGAGAGGATTTCGTGAGCGTACGTCATCACATCCCCGCCCCGCTCCGGATCGTATTCGCGGTGCAGCATCAAGTCGACCATGCCCAACCCAAGCTGGCGCATCTGCTGGTTGGCGCTTCGAAACGTGCGCGCTCTCCTCATCTTTTGAAATAGCTCATCCGGAATCGATTCACCCGTTTGGAAATGGCGCGCGAACAGGTTCAGTGCATCGCGTTCCATGCACCAGTTCTCCATGATTTGCGAGGGCAGCTCGACAAAATCCCACGGCACATTCGTCCCGGCGAGAGTTCTCACCGGAACGCGGCTCAAGACATGATGCAAGAGGTGCCCGAATTCATGGAAAATGGTTTCCACTTCGCGGTGCGTGAGCAGCGAAGGCGCGTCGCCTACCGGCGGAGTCAAGTTTCCGCAGATCAAACCCAGGTGGGGCTGGCCTCTCTCGGGATTGCCGGTGATGAGCGAATCCATCCAGGCGCCGCCGCGCTTGTTCTCGCGTGGAAACCAATCCGTGTAAAAGCCGCCCAGAAGCTCGCCTGAGGAGACATCTTCGACACGGTAATATCTCACTGCCGCATCCCAACCGGGGACTCCGGGCTCCTCGATCACCTTAATGCTCAAAATGCGGCTGAAGATGTCGAACATGCCTGCAACGACGCGGTCGAGCTGGAAATACGGCCGAAGCTCTTCCTCGTCGAAATCATACAGCGCCTGCCGCTGTCTTTCGGCCAGGTAGGCGACGTCCCATGGCCGCACTTCCGCGTAATTCAAAGTTCTACCGATCTCAGCGAGGCTCTCGTTTTCGTGCGCAAAGAATGGCTCAGTCTTGCGACGCAATTCGTCGAGGAAGGACTGCGCCTGTCCTCCGGTGTGCGCCATACGTTCTTCGAGCACCAGATCGGCGAAATCCTTATAGCCCAGCAGCCGCGCCTTTTCTCGCCGTAACTGAAGAATACGTGCAATCAATGCGCGGTTGTCATACTCGCCGGCTGTTGCTCGTGTATTCGATGCCTGCCACAACTGTTGGCGGATGGGGCCATCATCCAGGTAGGTCATGGCCGCCGTGTAGCTCGGCCCCTGGAGCGTGAGCCGCCAGCCTTCGCTGCCCTTCGATTTAGCACTTTCGCGCGCCGCCATTCGAGCCGATTCCGGTAACCCGGCAAGCTTTTGCTCATCCGTGATCGTCAGTTCGAACGCGTTCGTCGCATCCAGCACGTTCTCAGAAAATTTCGTGGTCGCCTTCGTGAGCTCTACGTCAAGTTCTTCCAGTTTCCTTTTACCCGCGGCATCCAGGTCCGCGCCGGCCCGCCGAAATCCGGTAATCGTTTTCTTGAGAAAGCGCTTGTGTACGGCGTCGAGGGACGCTGCTTCCCCAGTCTCGTTGACCGCCTTCACCGCCGTCCAGAGATTCGCATCGAGGGGAATCGATGTATAGAACATGCTCACCGGCTCCTGCACGGCGTTATACGCGGCACGCAGCTCAGGCGTTGTCACGACTGATTCGAGATGACGAATAACCGCCATCGCGAAATCGAGCGGCTCTGTCATTTTGTCGAGACTGATCAAAATGTTGCCGTAGGTGCGGGGGATATCCGGCTTGCCAAGATCGGCGAGCCGCTGCTTCATCTGCTCGATCAGCAGATGAATGGCCGGTTCGACGTGCTCAGCCTTAATTGCGTCGAACTGAATAGGGAAGCGCTCCACCAGGAGCGGATTATCAACGAGTGTTTGTTCTGACATGAATGAGGTAAATCGGTACCGTGCGGCTCACCAGACCCGGCAGCCCTTGGCGGCATACATCTTGTCCCCTGCTTTGCAACCAAATGCCTGATCGAACTCGGGCAGGTTGGAGACCACTCCGTTCGCGCGAAACTGGCCGGGAGAGTGAGGATCGGTTTGTGCCCGGAGACGCGACTCCTCCGGCCTGACGTTCTGGCACCAGACTTGGGCGAACCCCAGGAAGAACTGCTGCGGCTGGGTATACCCGTCTTCCTTTTGTGAAACCGGAACATCCTTGCGGGAAAGGTCGTCCATCAGCGCGTAGAACGCCAGACGAATCCCTCCGTTGTCGGCGGTGTTTTCGCCAAGCGTCAGCTTGCCATTCAGTTCGATTCCGGGTACAGGACTGAACCCGCCGTATTCATTCACAAAACAATCGGCGAGTTTCTCGAACTGCACTTCATCGTTCTTCTGCCACCAGTCCTTCAGATTTCCCGCTCCGTCGAACTTCCTGCCTTGATCGTCGAAGCCGTGTGTCAGTTCGTGGCCGACAACTACGCCGATCCCACCGTAATTTACAGCGTCGTCGGCCTGATTGGAATAAAAGGGCGGCTGGAGAATTCCCGCGGGAAAATTGATGTTGTTCTCGGTGGGATTGTAGTAGGCATTCACAGTCGGCGGCGTCATTCCCCACTCGGTGCGATCAACCGGTTTGCCGATCTTGTCAATCTGTCGTTTGCTCTCGAACTCGTTTGCGCGATACCAATTCCCGAAATAGTCGTTATCGACGATCTTTACCGAAGAATAGTCGCGCCATTTCTCCGGATACCCGATCTTGTTCGCTACCTCATGCAGCTTCACCAGAGCTTCCTGCTTGGTCTCAGGCGTCATCCAGGCGATCGCTTGGATATCTTTTGCCATCTGGTTCTCGATCTCGTGAACCATTTCGAGCGTTCGCTGTTTACCTTGTGCGCCGAAGGTTGTATCGACAAACCTCTTTCCTAATGCTTCGCCGAGTTCGTCGTCCGTGGCCGAAACACAGCGCTTCCAGCGGGGCTTCAGCTGGGTGGCTCCTCGCAACGTTCGTCCGTGGAAATCAAAATCCTCATCGACAAAGGGCTTGGATAAGCGGCCTGCACTGGCGTCCAAATAGTGCCAAGTGAGGTAATCCTTCAGATCGCTGATACTGTCTTTACTGAGCAGAGCGCTGAAATCTCTGAAAAACTCAGGAACCGCAACGTTCAATTTCGAAAACGCGGGTGTCTTCAGTTGAACGAAATACGCGTTGAAATCGAAGTTGGGCGAAAGCTGCTTCAGCGAGGTCGTCTGCATC
>JAVKSW010000276.1:0-4374 GCA_039583505.1 Bryobacteraceae bacterium
GATCCGCTTTCTGCTGGCGGCAACGCTGGGCGCCAATTACGGAATCTATGGACCGGCCTTTGAGCTGCTCGAAGGCCGTCCCGTGAGGCGCGGCAGTGAGGAATATCTGGATTCGGAAAAGTATCAGATCCGGCGTTGGGATGTGGAAAGCCCAGACAGCTTGCGCGAGATCATCTCGCTGGTGAATCGAATCCGGCACGACAATCCCGCTTTGCAGAGCGATTGGCTGTTGGAGTTCCACCCGGTCGATAACGACCAGTTGATTTGCTATAGCAAGCGAACAGCGGATAATTCAAACCTGATCGTTGCCGTTGTGAATCTTGACCCGCATCACAGGCAATCCGGTTTCGTCGAGTTGCCGCTCGATCGCTTTGAGGTGGAACAAGATCGCCCGTATCAAGCGAACGATTTGCTTACCGGCGCGCGTTATATGTGGACAGGCCCGAGAAACTACGTGGAACTGGACCCGGCAAGCGTGCCCGGCCATATATTCCGCATCCGAAGACGGCTTCGCGTTGAGACCGACTTTGAATACTTCCTGTGAAAGCGTGACGTCGCCTGGCGAATCCAACGTATATGGCTTCTTCGGAAGTACCGGTTCTCGAACTCCCTTCGATCGGCAATCCGTTTAGCGACGCGTCGATATCGAAACTGGAGTCTTTGCTGCCGCAGTACATCGCCGCGCGGCGCTGGTTCCGAGCGAAAGCGCGAACGATTCAGAAGGCGCAGGTCGAAGATGTCATTCCAACCGGCGAGAAGCAGTCATACGTGCTTGTCATTCGTCTCGATTACACGGCCGGCCATTCGGATTTGTACGTCGTGGCCGTAGCGCTTGGGCAGATCACGTTCGGCAACGGTGTTGCGGACAAAAGGCCGCCTGCGGGTGCGGATGTGATTGCGACGTACCGAACAGGCGATGGGAGCGAAGGAAATATCTACGAAGCGCTGTCGAATGAAGCATTCCGCGATTTCATGCTGGAGGCGATCGCGTGCAGCCGTTCTTTCCGTGGCCGGACAGGCGAACTGAGCGCATCGAGAACAGTTGGGTGGTCTGAGGATTATCGTGGCTCCGGCATGAAGCTGAAAACCTCCGTTTCTCGGGCCGAGCAGAGCAATACGTCGATTATTTACGGCGATCGCTTCATTCTGAAACTGTTCAGGAAAATCGAGCCGGGCATCAATCCCGACATCGAGATCGGCACGTTTCTGACGGAACGCGGATTTCGACACACACCCCGGGTGCTGGGTAACATGGAATACCGCAAAAGCAACGGAACAGTATATGCGACGGCGATCCTGCAGGAGTTCGTGCGAAATCAGGGCGACGCGTGGGCGTACACGCTCGATTCGCTCGCTGGCTTTTTCGGCCGGGTTTTAGGGGGTAACACATACGCGCCCGTGCTCGAGAGTTATCATCCGATGCAAATCGCGTTGAAACTCGCGGAACAGGAGATCGCCCCAGACATTCGCGAGAAGTTGGGTGAGTATGCGGATTCGGCCCATCTGCTCGGCAGGCGAACAGCGGAAATGCATGCCGCACTCGCCGATGGGAACGCGGGTCCGGACTTCGCGCCCGAGCCCTTTACTCCAGCGGATGGAGACCAACTGCAGCAAGAGATGGCGGGCCAGGCGGATATTGCATTTGAGCTCTTGCGCCGCAAGCAGGCGGTGCTGACTGAGACAGCCGCCGCGGATGCGAGCTTGCTACTGCGTATGGAACAGCAGGTGCTGAGCCGTTTCCAAAGGTTGCGCGATCACGCGATCACGACGGCCCGCATTCGGACGCATGGCGATTACCATCTGGGACAGGTTCTCTACACGGGATCGGATTTTATGATCATCGACTTTGAAGGGGAGCCTGCACGGCCGCTTGCGGAACGGCGAAGCAAGACGCTGGCCATGCGCGACGTGGCCGGAATGATTCGCTCGTTCCAATATGCGGCTTATGCCGCGCTGTTCGACCAGGCTCCAGGTGATTCTATGGATCCCGATACGAGAAGCAAAATCGAATCCTGGTCTGCCTTTTGGTCTGCCTGGAGCAGCGCTATTTACCTGCGAGGATATTTTGGCGCGGTGAAAGACCTGCCGTTCGTTTCCGCTGGCGCAAACGAGCGTCGCACGCTCCTCGATTCTTTTCTTCTGCAGAAGGCTCTCTACGAAGTGGCTTATGAACTGAACAATCGTCCCGATTGGGTCCGGATTCCTCTACGCGGCATTCTGAGCCTCGTGAGCTGACGGGGCAAACAACATGGCGACTCCCACGCGGCTGCTTAACGAAAACGACATTTATCTGTTTCAGGAAGGCACGCACATCAAGCTGGCCGAAGTGCTCGGAGCGCACGTCAACAGCGAACACGGCGGAACGCACTTCGCCGTGTGGGCGCCCAATGCGCGTTTCGTCTCCGTGATCGGCAACTTCAACGCTTGGCAGAAGAGCGCGCATCCGCTCGCGCCGGCGGGCGGCGGTATTTGGCAGGGCTTTATTCCTGGAGTGAGCGCCGGAGCGCACTACAAATATCACGTCGAATCGAAGTTTGCGGGTTATCGGGCGGACAAAGCCGATCCCTTCGGTTTTCTTCATGAGACGCCGCCGCAAAGCGCTTCCATTGTGTGGGATCTGGCGTATGAATGGCAGGATGAAGCGTGGATGGCAAGCCGGCGCGCCGCCAACAGTTTGGAAGCGCCGATGTCGATCTACGAGGTCCACCTGGGGTCGTGGCGCCGAGTGGCCGAGGAAGGCAATCGCTCGCTCACCTACGCCGAACTTGTGACACTGCTTGTTCCGTACGTCAAAGAGATGGGCTTCACGCATGTTGAATTCATGCCTTTGATGGAGCATCCTTTCTTTGGCTCGTGGGGATACCAGATCACCGGATTCTTCGCGCCCACCAGCCGGTTCGGAACCGCTCAGGATCTTATGCGGCTGGTGGATGCGTTTCATCGGAACGGAATCGGCGTGATCCTCGATTGGGTACCCTCGCACTTTCCCAATGACGAGTATGGCCTCGGATTTTTCGATGGCGCGCATGAATACGAGCCTGCGGATGCACGTCGCGGCGTGCATCCGGATTGGAACAGCTTCATCTTCGATTACGGGCGGAACGAAGTGCGCAGCTTTCTGTTGAGCAGCGCGCTGTTCTGGCTCGATCGGTATCACGCGGACGCGCTGCGAGTGGATGGCGTGGCTTCGATGTTGTATCTCGACTATTCACGGCGACCCGGCGAGTGGATTCCGAATCAATACGGCGGGCGGGAAAACCTGGAAGCGATCTCGCTTTTGCGGCGCATGAACGAAGATGTCTACCGCGAACACTCCGACACGCAAACCATCGCGGAAGAATCCACGGCGTGGCCCATGGTGTCGAGGCCGGTCTATCTGGGAGGGCTGGGGTTCGGACTCAAGTGGGACATGGGATGGATGCACGACACGCTGCAATACATGTCCCAGGACCCGGTATTCCGGAGATACCACCACCATGAGCTGACGTTCCGAATGGTGTATGCGTTCAACGAGAATTTCGTCCTGCCGCTTTCGCATGACGAGGTGGTCTACGGCAAGGGATCGCTGATCGGCAAGATGCCGGGCGACCACTGGCAAAAATTTGCGAACCTGCGGCTGCTGTTGGCGTACATGTATGCCCAACCCGGCAAGAAGCTCCTTTTTATGGGTGGCGAATTCGGCCAATGGGCGGAGTGGAACCACGACGGCAGCTTGGACTGGTCGCTGCTCGATGTTGCGCCGCATGCCGGAGTGCGTCTCCTGGTCGGCGATTTGAATCACTTGTACCGCGCGGAAGGCGCGCTCAATACTTGTGAGATCAGCGCATCCAGTTTCGAATGGATCGATTTCCACGATGCGGAGAAAAATGTGCTCAGTTTCCTGCGCAAAGGGCGTTCGCCGGAGGAAGCCATCGCAGTGGTGTGCAACTTCAGTCCCGTGCCGCGCACGAGCTACCGTATTGGCGTACCGCGAAAAGGATTTTGGCGAGAGATTTTGAATTCGGACGGGGCGCAGTACGGCGGCAGCGGCAGAGGAAATTTCGGGGGCGTGAGTAGTGTGCCCATCGCTCTGCATGGCCGCAACTACTCGCTGACCATCGACCTGCCTCCGCTGGCCGCGGTGTTTTTCAAGTGGGACGGGCAGACGAAGTAAATACACGCCTGGAGCGGCAGGCTCACATTCTGCCCCGTACTGTACGATGAGGTTATAAGCTAGCGCTCGCCGCAGCAACCTGTTTCAAACACTCCTTGTTTGCGTATGATCACTTCTATTGAAGAGCGCTCGCTTGCCGAGCGCCTGCGGCCCAGGATGGCGGTCGAAGAGCACTTTGCCAAGACCGGGCGGAGATTCCGTAAGAAGGCGTTCGTCTTGCG